>NZ_JAQTWM010000113.1:4441-9358 GCF_028689305.1 Rhodoferax sp.
TTGGCAATCATGCAGTCGGTGCTCAGCACCAGGGCGGCGATGGAGCCGGCGTTTTGCAAGGCCAGCCGTGTGACCTTGACCGGGTCGATCACCCCCATGGCCAGCATGTCACCGTATTCGCCGCTGGCGGCGTTGTAACCAAAGTTGTGCTCGGACGATTCGTCCACCCGGTGCAGCACGATCGAGGGTTCCTGCGCGGCGTTGTCGACAATGCGGCGCAGCGGCTCCTCCAGGGCACGGGCCACGATCTTGATGCCGGAGCTTTCGTCCAGGTCGGTCATGGTCAAGGCCTTGAGCGCCTTGCGTGCGCGCAGCAGCGCCACGCCACCGCCGGGCACCAGCCCTTCTTCCACCGCCGCCCGGGTGGCGTGCAGCGCGTCTTCCACGCGCAGCTTGCGCTCCTTGAGTTCGGTTTCGGTGGCGGCACCGACCTTGATCAGCGCCACACCGCCCGCCAGCTTGGCCAGCCGCTCATCAAGCTGCTTGCGGTCGTAGTCGCTGGTGGTGGCCTCACGCTCTTTGCGGATCAGGGCCACGCGCTCCTGGATGGCGGCGGATGAGCCCGCGCCGCCAATGAGGGTGGTGCTGTCCTTGTCCACCTCCACGCGTTTGGCCCGGCCCAGATCACGCAGCGTGGTCTTGGCAAGCGTCTGGCCCAGCTCTTCGGAAATCACGCTGCCGCCGGTCACTGTGGCAATGTCCTGCAGCAGCGCCTTGCGCCGGTCACCAAAGCCCGGGGCCTTGACGGCGCAGGTCTTGATGACACCGCGCACGCTGTTGATCACCAGCGTGGCCAGCGCGTCGCTGTCGATGTCCTCGGCCACCACCAGCAGGGGGCTGCCAGACTTGGCCACCTCTTCCAGCAACGGCACCAGGTCCTTGAGCGCCGACAGGCGTCGGTCGCACAGCAGGATGTGCACGTCTTCCAGCACGGCGGCACCACGCTCGGCGTTGTTCACAAAGTACGGTGACAGGTAGCCGCGGTCGAACTGCAGGCCTTCCACGATCTCCAGCTCGCTGACCATGCCCGAGCCGTCCTCGATGGACACGGCGCCTTCGCGTCCCACCTTGTCCATGGCGCGTGAAATCAGTTCGCCGATGGAGCGGTCGTTATTGGCCGAGATGCTGGCCACATGGGCAATCTCCTGCGGCGTGGTGCAGGGTTGGGCCATGGTTTTGAGCTCGGCCACGACGCGCTCAATGGCCTGCTCCATGCCACGCTTGAGGCCCATGGGGTTCATGCCGGCGGCGAGGTATTTCAGGCCCTCGTGGATCATGGCATGCGCCAGCACCGTGGCGGTGGTGGTGCCGTCACCGGCCATCTCGCTGGTGCGCGAAGCCACCTCGCGCAGCATTTGGGCTCCCATGTTCTCGAAGCGGTCTTTCAGCTCCACCGCCTTGGCCACCACCACACCGGAGTTGACGATCTGCGGCGCGCCGAACTCGCGCTCGATGATCACCGTGCGTCCGCGCGGTCCCAGCGTGACCTTCACCGCGTCGGCCAGGGTATCCACCCCCCGGCGGATCTTGTCCCTGGCCTCTTCCCGAAAGACGATCTGTTTGGCGGTCATGGCGACACCTCCACGTGTGCAGGACGATGCGGCGACTTTAGTCAGACGTCATGCGTGCGCCTTGATCTAGCGCAAAACTATGGGGTCACCAGATGATTACTGTGGAGCCCCGGTAAGGTCTGTTGCGGCCAAAGGGGGAGGACGAGCGCATGAACACAATGATCGGATTGGCGGGAGGCCACCGTGTTTCGTGATCGACAGGACGCCGCCCGGCGCCTGGCCGACCGGCTGCAGGACTATCGGGGGAAAAACCCCCTGGTTCTGGCGATTCCGCGCGGCGCCGTGCCCATGGCCAAAACCATTGCCCAGGCGTTGCAGGGTGAGTTCGACGTGGTGCTGGTGCGCAAGCTGCGTGCCCCGTACCAGCCGGAACTGGCCATCGGCTCGGTGGATGAAAGCGGCTGGACCTACCTTGCCGATGAAGCGGCCTTGTATGGCGCTGACCGGGACTACATCGAGACTGAAAAGCAGGCGCAGCTGCAGACCATTCGCCAGCGCCGTGCCCAGTACACCCCGATCCGGGCACCGATCAGCCCCACCGGGCGCATTGTGATTGTGGTGGACGACGGTCTGGCCACCGGCGCTACGATGATCGCCGCGCTGCATGGTTTGCGTGCCCACAAGCCGCGCCGGCTGGTGTGCGCCGTGCCGGTGTCGCCGCCCGACACCCTGGCCAAGGTGGCTGACATGGCCGACGAGGTGGTGTGCCTGGAAACACCGGTGTACTTTCGCGCGGTCGGCCAGTTTTATGCGGACTTTGTACAGGTGGAGGACGAGGAGGTGATTCACCTGCTGGCAGCCTGAACCTTGCGCCTTGTCGCCGGTGACCGTAAAGTTGCTGCCAACGCATTGAGGTAGCAAGCTCATCCAATCAATCTTGAAAGGGATCGGATCATGCGGGACGCTTTAAAGCAGACCATGGGCAACTCCGAATCGCTGCTGTCGTTGTTGGCACTGACACCGCAGCAGCTCTACCATGCGTGCGACCCGGCGCAATGGGGTTTTCAGACCACCGCCGAACTGCCGGAACTGACCGAGCTGATGGGTCAAATCCGCGCCACCGATGCGGTGCGCTTCGGGGTGGGCATTCGCCACAGCGGTTACAACATCTTTGTGTTGGGCCCCTCGGGCATGGGTAAACGCACCATGGTGGCGCAACTGCTGGCCAAAAAGGCGGGTACCGAAGCCGAGCTGGCCGACTGGTGTTACCTCAACAATTTTGATGAGCCGCACAAGCCCCAGGCCATCAGGCTGCCGTCGGGCAAGGGTGCGGAACTGCAGCATGAGATGCAGCAGCTGGTGGACTACTTGCGCACCGCTATTCCGGCGCTGTTTGAAAGCGACGAATACCGCGCCAAAGCGGAGGCGATTCAGGACGAATTCAACAAGCGGCAGGAATTGGCGTTCAAGGAGCTGAGCAACGATGCCCAGCATCAGCAGATTGTGCTGCTGCGCACCCCCAGCGGCTTCGTGCTGGCACCGACCCGCAACCAGGAGGTGCTGCCGCCGGAGGAGTACGCCAAGCTGCCCGAGGAGGAAAAACAGGCCATCGCAGCCATCATCGCCAGTTTGCAGGAGCGGCTGGAGAAAATCCTGAACCTCATCCCGCAGTGGTGGAAGGAGCGCAGTGAACGCATCAAGCTGCTGAACCGCGAGACGACGATGGGCATCGTCAAACACGCGGTGGACGAGTTGCGTAGCCGTTTTGCCGAGCTGCCCGCCATCCAGACCTATCTGGACGTGGTGCAGCAAGACATGGTGGAAAACGCCGACGACTTTCGCAAGCAGGAGGAAACGGCCACCATCTCCGGCCTGAAAGTCGTCGCCCGCGAGTCTTTCCACCGCTACCAGGTCAATGTGCTGGTCACCAATGGCAAGCAGCCGGGGGCGCCGATCGTCAGCGAGGACAACCCGACCTACAGCAATCTGGTGGGCCGGGTCGAGCACCTTGCCCAGCTCGGTGCACTGGTGACCGATTTCACGCTGATCAAACCCGGGGCGCTGCACCGGGCCAACGGCGGCTACCTGCTGCTGGATGTGCGCAAGGTGCTGATGCAACCCTTTGCCTGGGAAGGGCTCAAGCGCGCCTTGCAGTCACACGAAATCCGCATCGAATCCCTGGGCCAGATGTACAGCCTGGTCAGTACCGTCTCGCTGGAGCCGCAGGCGATTCCGCTGGACGTCAAGATCGTGCTGTTTGGGGATCGGCTGTTTTACTACCTGCTGCAGCAATACGACCCGGACTTTGACGAGCTGTTCAAGGTGGCGGCTGATTTTGAGGATCGCATCGAGCGCAACGCCGACACCCAGCTGCTCTACGCCCGCCTGATTGCCACGCTGGCGGGCAAGGAAAAGCTGTTGCCGTTTGACCGCAGCGCCGTAGCGCGGGTGATTGACCACGGAGCCCGCCTGGTGGGGGATGCGCAGCGCCTGTCCACCCATGTCCGCAGTGTGGCCGACCTGTTGCAGGAGGCGGACTACTGGGCGCATGAGGCCGGTGTTGAAATCGTTGCCGCCAGCCATGTGCAGCAGGCCATCGACCAGCAGATCCGTCGCCAGGATCGCGTGCGCGGTCAACTGCACGAAGCGATTTTGCGCGGCACCTTGCTGATCGACACCCAGGGGGCGGTCACCGGGCAGATCAATGCGCTGTCGGTGATCCAGCTCGGCGACTTTCCCTTTGCCCAGCCGACCCGCATCACCGCCACCAGCCGTCTGGGTGACGGCGAAATGGTCAACATCGAGCGCGAGGTGAAACTCTCGGGCGCAGTGCATTCCAAGGGTGTGCTGATTCTCTCGGCCTTCCTGGCCACACGTTATGCCAAGAACCAGCCGCTGGCACTGTCGGCCAGTCTGGTGTTCGAGCAGTCCTACGGCCAGATCGACGGCGACAGCGCTTCCCTGGCCGAACTGTGTGCCTTGTTGTCCAACCTGGGCCAGGTCCCGATCAAGCAGTCGCTGGCGGTCACCGGCTCGGTCAACCAGCTCGGGCAGGTGCAGGCCATCGGGGCCGTCAACGAAAAAATCGAAGGTTTTTTTGACATCTGCCAGGTGCGCGGTTTGACCGGTGAACAAGGGGTGCTGATCCCGGCGACCAACCTGGATCACCTCATGCTGCGCCGCAACGTGGTGGAAGCGGTGGCGGCCGGGCAGTTCCACGTCTACGCCGTCAGCCATGTGGACCAGGCCGTGGCCCTGTTGACGGGTGTGAGCGCTGGCGCGGCCAGTCCACGCGGCGACTATCCGGCGGACAGTGTTAATGGCCGGGTGGCGGCGCGGGTGGCAGAACTGGCCAAGCTGCGCAAGTCCTTGGCGCGTCAGCCCGGTCCACGCGTGCGGGCCAAGA
>NZ_JAQTWM010000114.1:0-3222 GCF_028689305.1 Rhodoferax sp.
CGGTGAAAAAGCTCTCGACCCTGCAAACAACGGCCGTCACGATGTTGATCGGTGCCGCTGCGATTGCTGGTCTGGCCATTGCGGCGCACGCTGGCACCTTGACGCTGCCACCCGTCAGCAGCTTAAGCGCGCTGGGCATCATGGCTTTGTTTGGTACGGTGCTGGCTTACCTCTTCTGGAACAAAGGCATCAGCACCATCGGCCCAGCCCGAACCTCAGTCTTCTTTGACTTGGTGCCCATTTTCACAATGTTGATTGCGATCGGACTAGGGCAGGAAGTCATTCTTGCTCAATGGCTAGGCGCCGCATTGGTGATGGTCGGTGTGCTGTTTTCATCCGGGGCACTGGAAACCTGGTCAAAGTCACGGATAGTGGAAAGTGTGCATCAACCGCTTGGCGGACGACCACATGGTGGGTGATGTGGACTTTGAAGGCGTGAAGAAAAAACTCATGAATCACCCCGGTGGCTGATGGGTCGGCACCCTGACCATGCTGATCAAGAACACCCTGCGCAGCGCGCAATAGCGTGGCGATGTGGGTGAGGGGACTGGGCCGGTCGGCTGGCATGCGCCAAAGGTGCATGGGCATTGAGGGTAGAGGGGATGGTGTAGTTACCGTCACCTTTTGCCTGTCATGTGCCTTGTTGGTGGTGGCGAAAGGCTTGCAAAATTGTATTTGCTGCTGAATTTGTAGCTGTTTGGGCAATGAATACAGGGGCTACAGGCCCAAAATGTCATTGTTGCAATCAACAAGAGAGATCACTGTTTTTCTGTTGTATCCGTTAACCTGGAGGCATCAAACGCACGACTTGCCTGCACAATCGCTGCGGCCAATTCGGCCGGAGTCTGGCCGTTCGACTCTGGCTGGAGGAAGACGCCATGCACCTTGATGGCCAGCACCGCGATGTCGCTCGGCATGACCGGAGCCCGTCCGCCAGGAAAGGCCGCGCGGTTTCTGGTGATGAACGCTGCAGCCTTCTTGATGGCTTGGTGGATTTGCTGGTCCTGACCAGAGGCATAAGAAAACTGCCACTCTTGCACGCGCTGGTTGATGGCGGCCTTGTCCACCCCGCCTGCCTGGATTGCGGCTGCAGCGAAGACACGGCAGTCATAGTCACGACAGGTTTGGGGGCGACTGCTGTAGATGGTGCAGTCACCGTTTTTGAGCAGCGCGCAGGCGCCGTTGGCGGTAAAGCCAATCAACTTGTGGTCTTGGGGCAGGCCGGGCGCGGGACTCAGGAGATTTTTCGGGACGACACCGAGGGTTTTGCGGTCACTCGGGCGAACGTGGATGAAATAGGACGATGTACAGCAGCCACGGCAGCTCCCGCACGGAACGTCAGTCCCGACCGGCCCCCGGAACGAGGCCAGCATTTGGGCGAGCCAGGTCCCAAAATCGCCCGCCTCAACCTTTGCCGATGTGCTCACCGCAGCAGATGTGTTCATAGGGGCAGAATTATCCTGTCCCAGGGCCATGTCCGCGCCTGACCCGGACCATACGGTGGGCCGTTGGTCGGCTTGCCTGGCTGGGCTCGGTCATCTGGTCAATGCCGGGTTTGTGCCGTCAACCAACTGCTTGAGCGCCACATGCTGCAGCAGCATCACGGTCTTGCCATCCTGAATGAGGCCGGTCTGGATGCCCGCCAGCGCTTCGGCCAGCGGCATCTCAATGACCTCAATATCCTCGCCTTCCTCGGCCAGGCCGCCACCTGCCTCCAGACGGTCTTCGACCTGGTACTCGGCCACGAAGAAGTGCAGTTTCTCCGTGACTGAACCAGGGCTCATGTAGGCCTCAAACACCTTGCGCGGGGCGCGAATGCGGTAGCCGGTTTCCTCTTCAGCCTCTCGGCGGATGCAGGTTTCAGGGTCGTCGCCGTCCAGCAGCCCGGCACAGGCTTCAATCAGATAACCGTCGGTGCAGCCGTTGATGAACGCCGGTAAACGGAATTGCCGGGTCAACACCACGGTCAGGCGGCTCGGGTCGAACAACAGCAAGGCCGCGCCATTGCCCCGGTCGTACGCCTCACGGCTCTGGCGCTGCCACTGGCCATCACGCCGGCGCAATTCAAACGTGATCTTGCGCAACACGTACCAGTTGTTGGACAGCAGTTGGGTGTCCAGCAGCCGGACGTGTTCAGCGCTGGCACGGATGGGGGTGGGAGCAGGCCGCTTGACCGCAGTGGTCTCGCAGCTTGCAGCGGTGGCAACTGGCATGGCAACTCCAAAAAATCGTGCAATATCGCGTATTATTATGCAGTTTCGTGCAATCACAATTTTGGCCATACGACCAAGCACCGCGCATGCTCACCCGTCAACGCAAGCAACTCATCCTCAGCCGCCTCCAGCGCGACGGCCAGTTCGTGGCCAGAGCTTTCAGTGCGGAGCTGGGCATTTCCGACGACACGGTACGGCGTGATCTGCGCGAGCTGGCTGCCGAAGGCCTGTTGCAGCGTGTGCATGGCGGCGCATTGCCTGCCTCTGCGGCAGTGGGTGATCTGCGTGTGCGGGCGCAGCTGGCTCCGGATGACAAGCGCCTGCTGGGCCGTGCAGGTGCGGCGCTGGTTCAACCCGGGCAAGTGGTCATTCTGGACGGCGGCACCACCTCACTGCAGGTGGTGCAGCATCTGCCACGTGACTTGCACGCCACCGTGATCACGCACAGCCCGTGCGTCGCCGTGGCGTTGGCGGATCACCCAAACCTGGAGGTGCTGACGCTCGGTGGCCGTTTGTTCCGCCACTCCATGGTGAACGTCGGCGCCAGTGTGATCGAAGCAGCCGCCCGTGTGCGCGCTGACCTGTACCTGATGGGGGTCACCGGCGTCCACGCCGAGGCGGGCTTGAGCACCGGTGACTTTGAAGAAGCCGCCGTCAAGCGTGCGCTGCACCAACGTGCCGCCGAAACCGTGGTGCTGGCCACGCTCGACAAACTCGGCACCGCCTCAGCCTTTACCGTGGCGGCACTGAAAGAGCTGGCCGCACTGGTGGTGCCCGCGACCATTCCAGCACCTATGCATGACAAGCTGCAGGCCACTGGGGTGAGGGTGATGCTGGCGGCGTGAGCGCCTCCGCCAAAAACATTGTGGATGGCCGAAGTTTGGAAAGCCGATGGTATTCATACTTGGCCATGGCACAGCGGTTTCACCGCTGGGGCAACGGCGGTACAGTCAGGTCTTGGTTGCGTGACGCGCCCTGCCGGCCGCTGCCAGAATGTCCATGGACGCCA
>NZ_JAQTWM010000114.1:3322-9350 GCF_028689305.1 Rhodoferax sp.
TGGACGCCATTGAGCGGCGTGAAGACTCGCGCGCCGAGAGTCGGATGTGCGAACATTCCTGCATCACCCTACGCCACTGAGTACCCCAGCATTCAGATTGGCCAGGGTCTGGTTATCTCAAAGTGTTATAACAAAGAGTCTGAAATCGCTATTGCGCTCAATTTCGTTTCGCTGCACATTAGTCAAAAAAACTTACCCTCTCACCACTCTGGAGACAAAGCATGAACAAACGGCACTTTATCCACGCGCTGGCCCTTGCCGCTGCAACGCTGGCAGCAGGTAATGCAATCGCACAAAGCAACACCTTCAAAATCGGCCTGATTCTGCCGATGACCGGGCAACAAGCCAGCACCGGGCGCCAGATTGAAGCCGCCGCCAAGCTGTACATGGCGCAAAACGGCGACATGGTGGCAGGCAAGAAGGTGGAGCTGATCGTCAAGGACGACACCAGCATCCCCGACGTGACCAAACGTCTGGCGCAAGACCTGGTAGTGAATGACAAGGTGAACGTGCTGGCTGGTTTTGGCATCACGCCCTCGGCCATGGCCACCGCGCCGATTGCCACCCAGTCCAAAACCCCCCTGGTGGTGATGGCCGCCGCCACCAGCAGCATCACCCAAGCCTCGCCCTATGTGGTGCGCACCAGCTTCACGCTGGCGCAGGCCTCCGTGGCCATGGGTGACTGGGCTCCGAAAAACGGCATCAAAAAAGTGGTGACCCTGGTCAGTGATTACGGCCCTGGCATTGACGCTGAAAAATATTTCAAGGAACGCCTGACCTTCAACGGCGGCCAGGTCGTCGAAGCCTTGCGCGTGCCCATGCGCAACCCTGACTTCGCCCCGTTCCTGCAAAAAGTGCGTGACCTGAAACCCGACGCGTTATTTGTGTTTGTCCCCTCGGGCGCAGGAGCGGCGGTGATGAAGCAGTTTCTGGAGCGCGGCATGGACAAGGCCGGCATCAAGCTGATTGGCACCGGTGACGTGACCGATGACGATCAACTCAACGGCATGGGCGACGGTGCTTTGGGCGTGGTGACTTCGCACCACTACTCCACCTACCACCCGTCCGCCGTGAACAAGAAGTTTGTTGACGCCTTTGCCAAAGCCAACCCCGGCCTGCGCCCCAACTTCATGGCCGTGGGTGGTTATGACGGCATGCATGTGATTTACCAAGCCCTCAAAGCCACCAAAGGGCAGGGCGGTGGTGAGGCCTTGCTGGCCGCCATGAAAGGCCAGATTTTCGAGAGCCCGCGCGGCCCGATGTTCATCGACGCGCAAACCCGCGACGTGGTGCACAACATCTACCTGCGCAAGGTCGAGAGGAAAGATGGCCAGCTCTACAACGTGGAATTTGACGTGATCAAAGACGTGAAAGACCCCGGCAAAACGAAGTAAGCAACACACAAGCCCGGCTGCTGTGTCGCGAGTCCCCCTTGGGGGGGGTGATTGTTGCAGTTGGTGGCGGCGACTGGGCAATGCGCATGCGGTTTCGGGGTGAAATCACGCGGGAGCCGTTGCGGGTGCTCGCGAGTTTGACTCCGCGCCTTTCACCCCGAAGCCCGGTCGCGTTACCCAATCACCACCACCAACCGATACGTTTTTGAACTCTGATCGACGTGTTTTATTCAACGCTGTTTTAACCCACGCAACCCTCCATGCTGACTATCCTCTTTGACGGCGTCGCCTACGGCATGCTGCTCTTCATTCTGGCGGTGGGCCTGGCCGTGACCATGGGGCTGATGAACTTCATCAACCTGGCGCACGGCGCTTTTGCCATGGTGGGCGGCTACATCACCGTGCTGCTGATGCAGAAGTTTGACGTGCCGTTTCTGCTGTGTCTGCCGCTGGCCTTTGCCGGCTCGGCCTTGCTGGGCGCGCTGCTGGAGCGCACGCTGTACCGCCCGCTGTACCACAAGCCACACCTGGACCAGGTGCTGTTTTCGATTGGCCTGACCTTCATGGCGGTGGCCAGCGTCGACTACTTCATTGGCTCGGGCCAGCAAATCGTCCAACTGCCCGAATGGCTCAAAGGCCGTACCGAACTGGGTGATGGCGCCTGGATGCTGGGCATGGGACATTACCGGCTGTTCATCATCGTGGTGTGTGCCGCACTCACCGTGGCGCTGCAATACGTGTTGACCAAAACCCGCTTTGGCAGCCGTCTGCGCGCATCGGTGGATGACCAGCGTGTGGCGGCTGGTTTGGGCATCAATGTCAACGTGGTGTTTTTGACCACCTTTGCCGTCGGCTCCGGCCTGGCCGGGCTGGGCGGCGCACTGGGGGCTGAAGTGCTGGGGCTGGACCCGAGCTTTCCGCTGAAATTCATGATTTACTTTTTGATTGTGGTCGCTGTCGGCGGCACCTCCAGCATCACCGGTCCGCTCTTAGCCGCGCTGTTGCTGGGCATTGCTGACGTGGCGGGCAAGTACTACATCCCCAAACTGGGCGGTTTCATTGTGTACAGCCTGATGATTGCCATTCTGATCTGGCGGCCCCAAGGCCTGTTTGTGCGCAAGGGAGGCAAGTGATGACCAATTCTCAGAACCTGCTGCTCAAAAACGGCCGCTGGAAGCGCTGGGAAATCCCGCTGTGGCTGCTGGCCCTGGCCTCACCGCTGCTGCTGGGTGGCCATGCGCTGATCATCAATGAGATCGCCATCGTGGCGCTGTTTGCGCTCTCCTTGGACTTGATTCTGGGCTTCACCGGCATCGTGTCGCTGGGCCATGCCGCCTTCTTTGGCATGGGGGCCTATTCAGCCGCGCTGTTTGCCAAGCTGGTCATGCCAGACCCGCTGGTTGGCCTGCTGGTGGGCATGGCCTGCGCCACCGTGTTGGGTGCGCTGTGCAGCGCCACCATTTTGCGCGGTACCGATTTGACCCGGCTGATGGTCACGCTGGGTGTTGGCCTGATTCTGGGCGAGCTGGCCAACAAGATGGACTGGCTCACCGGCGGGGCCGATGGCCTGCAGGGGGTGATGATGGGGCCGCTGCTGGGGCGGTTCGAGTTTGACCTGAGCGGGCGCACCGCGGCCTGGTATTCCCTGACGGTGTTGTTGCTGGTGTTTGTCATCACGCGCCGGTTGGTGAATTCGCCGTTTGGCGCCACGCTCAAAGCCATCCGTGACAACCGCCTGCGCGCCATGGCGATTGGTATTGCCGTCAACAGCCGCATGGCGCTGGTCTACACCGTGGCTGCTGGCCTGGCTGGCGTCGCCGGGGCCTTGCTGGCGCAGACCACCGGCTTTGCCTCGCTTGATGTGCTGGAGTTTCACCGCTCGGCGGACGTGATGACCATCCTAGTGATCGGCGGGGTCGGCTGGCTCTATGGCGGCATCACCGGCGCGATTGTGTTCAAGCTGATGCAGGACATCATCTCCAGCATCACGCCGCAGTACTGGACGTTCTGGATCGGCCTGTTCCTGGTGGTGCTGGTCATGGTCGGGCGTGAGCGTCTGATCAGGCCCTGGACCTGGTTCGGCAAAGGCAAGACCGGGGGTGCATCATGAGCAGCACCGTGTTGTCGGCCCAAGGCCTGGTGATGAAGTTTGGCGGCATCACCGCCACCAACAACGTCACGCTGGATTTGAAACAAGGCGCGCGTCACGCGCTGATTGGCCCCAATGGCGCGGGCAAAACCACGCTGATCAACCTGCTGACCGGCGTGTTGCAGCCCACCTCGGGCAAGATCACGCTGGAGGGGCAAGACATCACCCAACTGAGCCCCAACCAGCGGGTGCGTCGCGGCATGGTGCGCACGTTCCAGATCAACCAATTGTTCGACAGCCTCACGCCGCTGGAAACCCTGGCCATGACGGTGTCGCAACAGCAGGGCCTGGGCAACCGATGGTGGCAGGCGCTGGGGGCACAAAGCAGGGTCACCGAGCGTTGTGAACAGCTGCTGGAGCAATTCCATTTAACGACCGTGATGGCGCAGCCCACCCGCGTGCTGGCCTACGGCAAGCGCCGGCTGCTGGAGATCGCCATCGCCCTGGCTTGTGAGCCGCGTGTGCTGTTGCTGGATGAACCGGTAGCCGGTGTGCCCGCCGGTGAGCGTGAAGAGCTGCTGCAAACCGTGGCCGCCCTGCCCGCGGATGTGTCCGTGCTGCTGATCGAACACGACATGGACCTGGTGTTCAGCTTTGCCAAACGCATGACGGTGCTGGTCAACGGCACGGTGCTGACCGAGGGTGACCCGGACCAGATTGCCCATGACCCGCAGGTCAAGGCCGTCTACCTGGGGCATGGTGATGAAATCAACGAAGGCATGGACACCATGAACGCTGGTGCACAGGGGGCAGGCCATGCGTGAGCTGCTCAAAGTCGAGAATGTCAGCGCCGGCTACGGCGAGGCTGTGGTCTTGCACGACGTGTCGCTGTCCATCGCCGAGGGCCAGACCCTGGCCTTGCTCGGGCGCAACGGCACCGGCAAAACCACGCTGATCAACACCCTGGCCGGAGCCACGCGCCAGCACGGCGGCAGCATCAGCCTGGGTGCTGGCACCACAGCCGTCACGCTGCACAAGCTGCCGTCGCACGAGCGCGCCGCCGCCGGCATTGGCTGGGTGCCGCAAGAGCGCAACATCTTCAAATCACTCACGGTGCATGAAAACCTGACGGCGGTGGCGCGCCCGGCCCGCGCTGGGCGCAGCTCACGCCCCTGGACCCCCGAGCGCGTCTACGAGCTGTTCCCCCGGCTGGCCGAGCGCAAGAGCAACCTGGGCACACAACTCTCGGGTGGCGAGCAGCAAATGCTGGCGCTGGGCCGCGCCCTGGTGCTCAACCCCACGCTGCTGCTACTGGATGAACCTTGCGAGGGCCTGGCACCGATCATCGTGCAAGAGCTGCTGCGTGCCATCCGGCGCATCACCCGTGACGAAGGCTTGTCGGCCATCATCGTCGAACAGCACCCGCAGGCGATTCTGGCCATCTCGGACACCGCCGCCGTGCTCGACCACGGCACGGTGGTGCACACCAGCACCGCCCGCAGCCTGCAGGAGCAACCGGCCTTGCTGGACAAGCTGCTGGGGGTGGCTCGCTGATGATGCTATATAAATGATAGCGCACAAGACATGTTTTATCTGGGCTAGAGGCCAAAAACATACTTGATACCTGATTTTTAACACCTCTTCCAGGACCACACCATGGAACCCTCCAGCATTCACATCATTCGCGACGAACACGCCGCCCTGGCGGCCATGCTGCGCTCGCTGGGCATGATGGTGGAACGCGGCCCCGGCGCCCACCCGCAAAACTACTTTGACGTGTTGCGCGCCATGCTGTTCTACATCGACGAATTTCCCGAGCGCCTGCATCACCCCAAAGAGACCGAGCTGCTGTTCCCGAAAGTGGCCGAACGCGCCCCCGAGACGGCGGGGCTGATTGCCCAGCTGGACCGGGAACACGCCCTGGGGGAGTCCAATGTGCGTCAACTGCAGCACCAGTTGCTGGCCTGGGAGTTATTGGGCGACAGCCGCCGCGAGGTGTTTGTGGTGGCCGCCAAACGTTACCTGGGCTTCTACCTGGAGCACATGCGGCAGGAAGAAAACGTGATTCTGCCCGCGGCGTTGAAAGTGCTCCAGCCCGAGGACTGGAAAGAAATCGATGCCGCCTTCGAGACCAACTGCGACCCGCTCACCGGCCAATACCCGCCTGACCCGGCTTACGAACAGTTGTTCACCCGCATCGTGAACCACGCCCCGGCGCCGATCGGGCTGGGCGAGGACTGACAAGACCTGCGCCCGTAAGGGGGGCGTTGCCTCCCCCCGGGGCGCGTTTCGGGGGTCAGCTGACTTTTTCCAGCGCCAGCAGGCCCGTGGCGGTGTTGGAAATCGGGATGTGGTAGTTGCTGTGCACCTTGCGCACCCCCGGCTGATCACCCACTGTCAAAGCGGCACGCATGGCCAGCCAGGCCAGCAGCTCGATGCCTTGCGTGCCGGTTTTCTCGACCAGCTCATGGATGCTGAACTGGGTCGCCCATTCGGGGTTGCTCAGCAGGCTTTCCATGAACTTCAGGTCAAAGTCCTTGTTGAT
>NZ_JAQTWM010000115.1 GCF_028689305.1 Rhodoferax sp.
AGCTTGCGGCCGTTGTCGCGGTACTGCTCAATGGTGTCTTCGTTGTGGATGCCGGTCACCAGGCGCTCGTAGGCGATGAACAGCAGCGCCAGGCCGGGGGCTTCGTAGATGCCGCGGCTCTTGGCTTCGATGATGCGGTTTTCGATCTGGTCGCTCATGCCCAGGCCGTGGCGCCCGCCAATGCGGTTGGCTTCCAGGATCAGTTGAACTAAGTCGTTGTATTCGACGCCGTTCAGTGCGACGGGGCGGCCTTCTTCAAAGCGCACCGACACCTCTTCGGCCTTCACGACGCAGTCGTCTTTCCAGAATGGCACGCCCATGATCGGGTTGACGATTTTGATGCCGCTGTTCAAAAACTCCAGGTCCTTGGCTTCGTGGGTGGCGCCCAGCATGTTGCTGTCGGTGCTGTAGGCCTTCTCGGCGCTCATCTTGTAGCCAAAACCGTTGGCGGTGATGAAGGCGCTCATCTCGGCGCGGCCGCCGAGTTCGTCGATGAACTGCTGGTCCAGCCAGGGCTTGTAGATCTTCAGTGCGGGGTTGGTCAGGAGGCCGTAGCGGTAGAAGCGCTCGATGTCATTGCCTTTGAAGGTGGAGCCGTCGCCCCAGATGTTCACATCGTCTTCCTTCATGGCGCTCACCAGCATGGTGCCGGTCACGGCGCGGCCCAGCGGCGTGGTGTTGAAGTAGGTTTGCCCGGCGGTGGTGATGTGGAAGGCGCCAGCTTGCAGCGCGGCGATGCCTTCGGCGGCGAGCTGCGGGCGGCAGTCCACCAAGCGGGCCTTGATGGCACCGTATTCCATGGCCTTGCGCGGAATCTCGTCGTAGTCGGACTCGTCGGGCTGGCCCAGGTTGGCGGTGTAGGCATAGGGCAGGGCGCCCTTTTGCTTCATCCACAAGAGCGCGGCGCTGGTGTCCAGGCCGCCGGAGAAGGCGATGCCGACCTTTTGGCCGACGGGGATGTTCTGCAGGATGGTGTTAGACATAAAATTGGCCTCTAGCCCGCGTGATATATGCGCAAGCAGCTATAAAAATAAGAGCAATAAGAAAGCGGATCAACCAAAGTGGCAGATGTAGTGGTAGGGCTCGGTGACCCGGATGTCAAAACTGGAGTTGCCCGGGATGCTGAATTTTTCACCTGGGCCGGAGCTGAGCCAGGTGTCGGTGCCGGCCAGTTTGTACTCGCAGCGGCCGGCCACACATTCCATGATCTCGGGTGCGCCGGTGTTGAAAGTGAGCGTGGCGGGCAGCACCACGCCGACAGATTTTTTGCTGCCATCGGCCAGGGTGATGCCGTGGCTGATGCATTTGCCGTCAAAGTAGACGCTGGCTTGGGTATTGACGGTCACGCCGTCAAATTGGGTGGTGGTCATGGTTGTGGTGCAGTGGTGTGCGGGGCAAAGGCACCCAGGCTTGGCCCGGATGCGGGAAAGCCTGTGATTTTAGGCGAGGCCAGGGGGCGGGCCTTAGCCAGCGTGGCGGGCAAACTCTTCGGGCACAAAGCCCACGGTCAGCGCACCGTCACCCCATTCGATCACCGGGCGCTTGATGACGCTGCTGCTGGCCTGCATGCACGTCAGCGCGCTGGCGGCGTCCACCACGGCAGCCTGCACCTCGGGCGCGAGCTTGCGCCAGGTGGGGCCTTTGCGGTTGAGCAGCGGCTCCCAGCCCAGGGTTTGCATCCAGCGCTGCACCTTTTCGACGGGCACGCCTTGCTTTTTGTAGTCGTGAAATTGGTAGTCGACACCATGGGCGGCAAGCCAGTCGCGGGCTTTTTTGACGGTGTCACAGTTGGGAATGGCGTAAACGGTGATGGTGTGAGGTGTCTGGTTCATGCCCCGAATGATGCCACTGATGGTGTTATCCCCACTTGACTGGGGTGGCAGTGGTCCTGCGCGACAATTCGGGGTGTTATGACACAGCTTTTCCAAACCCTTCCTGATTGGCTCGCCTACTGCGAGCAACTGCATCCCACCGCCATCGACATGGGCCTGGAGCGGGTGCGCAGCGTGGCTGAGCGCCTGCAGATCCGCTTTCACTGCCCGGTGATCACCGTGGCCGGCACCAACGGCAAGGGCTCGACCTGCGCCATGCTGGAAGCGATTCTGTCGCAGGCGGGTTACCGCACCGGGGTCTACACCTCGCCGCATCTGGTGCATTTTGAAGAGCGGCTGCGTTTGTGTGGTGAACCGGTCAATGCTGCAGATTTGGTAGCGGCATTTGCAGAAGTGGAGCGGGCCAGGTGCCAAAATGAGGATGAAGTCTCACTCACCTACTTCGAGTTCTCCACGCTGGCCATTTTGAATGTGATGTGTCACAGTCGGCTGGATGTGGTGATTCTGGAGGTCGGCCTGGGTGGCCGGCTGGATGCCGTCAACATCATCGAACCTGACTGCGCCATCATCACCAGTGTTGATCTGGACCACATGGCCCTGCTGGGCCAAGACCGCGAGGCCATCGGCTACGAAAAGGCCGGCATCATGCGCACCGGCAAACCCGCCGTGGTGAGTGACCCACTGCCGCCGCAAAGTGTGCTGGACCGCGCGCTCGAAGTCGGCGCGGATCTGTGGCGTGTCGGGGTGGATTTCAATGTCTCGGGTGACAAGCAGCAGTGGAACTGGGCCGGCCGTGGCCGACGTTACAGCGGCCTGGCTTACCCGGCTCTGCGCGGTGCCAACCAGCTGGTGAATGCCGGTGGCGTGCTGGCGGCGCTGACGGCTTTGCGTGAGCGCCTGCCGATCACGGCGCAGGCGGTACGTCTGGGGTTGTCGATGGTGGAGCTGCCCGGGCGCTTCCAGATTGTGCCGGGTCAACCCACCCTGGTGCTGGATGTGGCGCACAACCCGCATGCGCTGGCGGCACTCACGGCCAACCTGGACGCCATGGGCTTTTTCCCGACCACCCACGCGGTGTTTGGTGCCATGGCCGACAAGGACCTGGCGCCGATGCTGGCACGCATCAACCCGTTGATTGACAAGTGGTATTTCACCGATCTGCCGACCCCGCGGGCGGCCCCTGCGGAGGATTTGGCGCGGCTCTGGCAGGCGCAAAACACCCGCAAGGACGTCAGTGCCAGCCTGTACGCCGACCCATCATCGGCCCTGCAGGCGGCACTGGCGGCGGCAGACCCCGCTGATAGAATTGTCGTCTTCGGGTCGTTCTACACCGTTGGCGGCGTCCTCCAGGACGGGGTGCCCCGGCTGGCGGCCAAGCATCTGCCCACATCCTGATTCTTCTGACAAGCACACACCAGCATGGCTTTTTTCAAGTTTCGCAAAAGCGCTGACGAGTCCGCCAGTGCGAGCGCGCAACCGCCAAGCACCGAAGCCATTCGCCAGCGCGCCAAATACCGGTTGGTGGGCGCTGCGGTGCTGGTGCTGATCGGTGTGGTGGGGCTGCCCTTGTTGTTTGACAAGCAGCCGCGCCCGATTGCGGTGGACACGCCGATTGATATCCCAGACAAGAACAAAGTGGTGCCGCTGGTGATTCCCGCCACCCCGGCCACCTCGGCGGTGCCGACGGTCACTTCGGCCAATGGGCCGACTGCCGCGGTGGTGGCCCAGGCTGTCTCCAAGCCGCAGGCGTTGCCGCAACCGGACATCATCACGGAAACCGCAGAGCCACCGGCAACGGACAAGGTTTCTGATAAAAAACAGGCTCCAGCCCGGACAGATAAAGCCTCGGATGCTACAAAACAAGTAGCAAAAGAATTGCCCAAAACGAGCCGGCCAGTGGCCAGTGCGGCGGTGGCCCAGCCGGCCGAAGCCAGCCGTGCCCAGGCCTTGCTGGAGGGCAAGGAAGTCGCCCCCAAGGCCGCCAAGACGGCGGCGCCAGAGGTGTCGTCGCCGGCCTCGCCCGCTGCGGCGGCGGAGGGCCGGTTTGTCGTGCAGGTGGGGGCTTTTGCCGAAACCGCCCGGGCGCAGGAAGTGCGTCTCAAGGTCGAGCGCGCTGGGCTGAAAACCTATACCCATGTGGCTGAAACCAAGGATGGGCGGCGTATTCGTGTGCGGGTCGGACCCTACAGCACCCGTGCGGAAGCCGAGAAGGCCGCCGACAAGATCAAGAAGCTGAATCTGCCAGCAGCGTTGCTCACCTTGTAGGAATGGTGGGATGACCATGCCTGCGCTGGACTGGATTTTTGCCGCGGTGTTGCTGTTGTCCATGGTGGTGGGAGCGTGGCGCGGCCTGGTGTATGAAGTGTTGTCGCTGATCAACTGGGTGCTGGCCTTTGTCGCGGCCCGATGGCTGGCGCCGGATGTAGCGCACCATCTGCCCATGGGGGGCGCCAGTGAGTCGGTGCGTTATGCGGCTGGTTTCGTGCTGGTGTTTGTTGCTGCGGTCATGGTGGGCGGGCTGGTGGCCGTGCTCATCAAAAAGCTGACCACCGCCGTCGGCTTGCGCCCGGTGGACCGGGTGCTGGGCGCCGTGTTTGGCCTGACCCGGGGTCTCTTGCTGCTGCTGCTGGCCACGGCGGTGGTGGCGATGACGCCGATGAAAGACAGCGCAACCTGGCAAGAGTCTGTGGGCGCCCGCATGGCATCGGCGGCGTTCGTGGGCCTCAAGCCCGTGTTGCCGCGTGAGCTGGATCGATTTTTACCTGCCTGAAACGTCGTTGAATCAATAGGAAAACTATGTGTGGAATTGTTGGGGTTGTCAGTCATTCGCCGGTCAATCAGCTGATTTATGACGCCTTGCTGCTGTTGCAGCATCGCGGCCAGGATGCGGCGGGCATCGTCACGCAGCAGGAGCGCAAGTTCTTCATGCACAAGGCCAAGGGCATGGTGCGGGACGTGTTTCGCACCCGCAACATGCGCTCGCTGCCCGGCAACTGTGGTCTGGGCCAGGTGCGTTACCCCACGGCGGGCAATGCCTTCAGTGAAGAGGAAGCACAGCCTTTTTATGTGAATGCACCGTTTGGCATTGTGCTGGTGCACAACGGCAACCTGACCAACGCCCATGCACTCAAGGCCGAGTTGTTCAACATGGACCATCGCCACATCAACACCGAGAGTGACTCCGAGGTGTTGCTCAATGTGCTGGCCCATGAGATCGAGGCCACTACCCGCGGGCTGCCGCTCACGCCCCACGATGTGTTTGCGGCGGTGCGCCGGGTGCATCGGCGTATCCGGGGCTCTTATGCCGTGATTGCGCTGATTGCCGGCCATGGTGTGCTGGCCTTCCGTGACCCGCATGGCATCCGGCCACTGTGCCTGGGGCGCAATGAAGACACCTGGATGATCGCCAGTGAGTCGGTGGCGCTGGAAGGCACCTTGCACAAATTCGAGCGCAACATTGATCCGGGCGAGGCGGTGTTCATTGATCTCCAGGGCGCGATCCACACCGAGCAATGTGCCGACGCTCCGGTCCTGAACCCCTGCATTTTCGAGTTTGTTTATCTGGCTCGGCCAGACTCGGTGCTCGATGGCATTTCGGTCTATCAGGCGCGCCTGAATCTGGGCGAGACACTGGCCAAACGGGTGATTTCCACGGTGCCACCCAACGAGATCGATGTGGTGATTCCGATCCCCGAGTCCAGCCGTCCCAGCGCGGCGCAGCTGGCCCAATTGTTGGGGCTGCCCTACCGTGAAGGTTTTGTGAAAAACCGTTATGTGGGCCGCACTTTCATCATGCCCGGCCAGGCCGTGCGGAAAAAGTCGGTGCGCCAGAAACTCAACGTGATTGCCAGTGAATTCAAGGACCGCAACGTGTTGTTGGTGGATGATTCCATCGTGCGCGGCACCACTTCCAGGGAGATTGTGCAAATGGCCCGCGATGCCGGCGCCCGCAAGGTCTACATGGCCAGTGCCGCGCCGCCGGTGCGCTACCCCAATGTGTATGGTATTGACATGCCGACCCCGCAGGAACTGGTGGCGCACAACCGCACGGTGGAAGAAATCCGCGCGATCATCGGTTGTGACGCGCTGATTTACCAGGATGTGGATGGCATGAAAAGAGCGATTGGCTCACTCAATCCGGCCGTCAAGGGCTTTGATGCGTCCTGTTTTGACGGCGTGTATGTCACCGGTGACGTCACGCTGGACGACATTGTTCGCCTGAACGCCAACCGCGTGGAGGGGGACGAGAATCAGGAAGACACCTCGCGCCTGGCCCTGCCCAACCACGAGGACTGACCATGACATCGTCCAAATTGCCTGACCATCTGCACCGAGACACGTTGGCCGTGCGTGTCGGGGTCGAACGCAGCCAGTACGGCGAAAACTCGGAAGCCCTGTACCTGACCAGCAGCTTTGTCCAGCCTGACGCCGAGACGGCGCGTAAACGGTTTGCCAACGAGGAAGAGGGCTATACCTATACCCGCGTTGGTAATCCGACCGTGTCCACCATGGAGCAGCGCCTGGCCGCCTTGGAAGGCACCGAGGCCGCGATGGCTACCTCCAGCGGCATGGCGGCGGTGTTGCTGCTGGGCATGGGGTTGTTGCGCTCGGGTGACCATGTGGTGTGTTCCCAGTCGGTGTTCGGCTCCACCTTGCGTCTGTTTGCAGGAGAATTTGCCAAGTTCGGTGTGGAAACCACGTTTGTCTCTCAGACCGACGTGGCGCAATGGCGGGCTGCCATGCGGCCCAACACCAAGCTGCTGTTTGCCGAAACCCCGACCAACCCACTGACTGACATCTGCGACATTGCGGCGCTGGCCGCCGTGGCGCACGAGGCGGGCGCTGTGCTGGCGGTGGACAACTGCTTTTGTACACCGGCGCTGCAACGCCCCACGCTGTTTGGGGCGGACTTTGTGATTCACTCCGGGACCAAGTATCTCGATGGTCAGGGCCGGGTGATGGCCGGGGCGATTTGTTGCAGCCAGAAATATGTCAACGATGTGTTCTGGCCGATCAACCGTACCGTGGGTATGGTGTTGTCGCCGTTCAATGCCTGGGTGGTCACCAAAGGCATGGAAACCCTGGCATTGCGCATGAAGGCCCAGTGTGACAACGCTCTGGCACTGGCGAGCTGGCTGCAGGAGCAGCCGCAGGTGGCGCGGGTGTACTACCCGGGGCTGACCACCCATCCGCAATACGATCTGGCCATGCGTCAGCAAAGTGGGCTGGGGGGTGCGGTGGTGTCGTTTGATGTGTGTGCGACCGCTGCCGAACAGGCGCGCCGACGCGCCTTCCATGTGATCGACAGCACCCAGGTGTGCTCGATCACCACCAACCTGGGTGACACCAAGACCACCATTGCCCATCCTGCCACCACTTCCCATGGCCGCCTGACTGAGGATCAACGCCAGGCAGCCGGTATCGGCCAGGGCCTGATCCGCATGGCGGTGGGCCTGGACCATATTGACGATCTCAAGGCCGATCTGACACGCGGCCTGCAACAACTCAGCACATTGCAATGACCAAAACTCGTACCCGTTTCGCACCATCGCCCACCGGTTTTATCCATCTGGGTAATATCCGCTCAGCCCTGTACCCGTGGGCGTTTGCCCGCTCCACTGGTGGCGATTTCATCTTGCGGATTGAAGATACCGATCTGGAACGCTCCACCCAGGCTGCCGTGGATGTGATCATTGAAGGCATGAATTGGCTGGGCCTGAATTACGACGAGGGCCCGTTTTATCAGATGCAACGCATGGACCGCTACAAGGCCGTGTTGGCGGAGATGGTGGCTGCCGGTCATGTGTACCCCTGTTACATGAGCATGGCCGAGCTGGATGCCCTGCGTGAACGGCAGACCGCGGCCAAGGAGAAACCACGCTATGACGGCACCTGGCGTCCGGCGCCGGGCAAGCTGCTGCCGCCCGTGCCCGAAGGTGTCAAGCCCGTGCTGCGTTTCATGAACCCGCCAAGTGGTTCCGTGGTGTGGGAGGACAAGGTCAAGGGCCGCATCGAGATCAGCAATGACGAGCTCGATGATCTGGTGATTGCGCGACCTGATGGCACACCCACCTACAACTTCTGCGTGGTGGTGGACGACATCGACATGGGCATCACCCACGTGATCCGCGGTGATGATCATGTGAACAACACACCGCGCCAGATCAACATCTTCAAGGCCCTGGGTAAAGAGCCGCCGGTCTATGCACACCTGCCGACTGTGCTCAACGAGCAAGGTGAGAAGATGAGCAAGCGCAATGGCGCCAAACCGGTCACGCAGTATCGCGATGAAGGTTATCTGCCCGATGCCATGGTGAACTATCTGGCGCGCCTGGGCTGGAGCCATGGGGATGACGAAATTTTCAGTCGGGCGCAATTCCTGCAGTGGTTTGATCTGGACCACCTGGGCAAGAGTGCAGCCCAGTTTGATGAAGCCAAGCTGCGCTGGGTCAACGCACAGCATATCAAGGCCTGCGCCGATGATGTGTTGGCGCCCCTGGTGCAAGCGCATTTGCAGAAGCGGGGCATTGCGGCGGACGCGCGTCTGCCCGCCATCTGTGCCTTGTTCAAGGACCGTTGTGATACCACTGTGGTGCTGGCTGATTGGGCCGCCATTTTTTATGCCGATGTAACGCCTACGCCAGAGGATCTGGTGCAGCATGTGACAGATACCGTGAAGCCGGCGTTGAGTTTGCTGGCCGACAAGTTGCTGACCTGCGCCTGGGACAAGGCAGGTATTGCCGCAGCCATCAAGGAAGTGTTGACGGCCTGCACCTTGAAGATGCCTCAACTGGCCATGCCGGTGCGTGTGCTGGTGGCAGGAACGGCGCACACGCCATCCGTCGATGTGATGCTTTCTCTCTTTGAAAGAGAAAAAGTTATCGCCAGATTGAAAAGGGCGTAAATTCACGCTATAATTTGAGGCTTGGAAGTTACGAACAATTCGAAAGAATTGCCAGTGGTTCAGGGGGTATAGCTCAGCTGGGAGAGCGCTTGCATGGCATGCAAGAGGTCAGCGGTTCGATCCCGCTTACCTCCACCAAATTTCCAAAAAATGAGACGGAAGTCCCAAGGTTTTGACCCCATCGTCTAGAGGCCTAGGACATCACCCTTTCACGGTGAGTACCGGGGTTCGAATCCCCGTGGGGTCGCCAAGTTATCGCAAGATAATGCGGCGCAAGTCGGTAACGGTTTGCTGGCAACAGCAGATGGCTTGGCTCGAAAGAGTAAACGTTAGCTACCAGGAGTGGTAGTTCAGTTGGTTAGAATACCGGCCTGTCACGCCGGGGGTCGCGGGTTCGAGTCCCGTCCG
>NZ_JAQTWM010000116.1 GCF_028689305.1 Rhodoferax sp.
GGCCATTTCAGCACATCGCGTGCCGCGATGCAGCACATCACGCTGACCAGCATGGCGTGCGTGGCACTGTACTGGCGGACTTCACTGCCCGCGAGATGGATCAATGCAAACAGCGTACCGTCCGGGTTGCGCAGGCCGTGGCGGTCAAGCTCCGCCTGCAGGCGCGCAAGCCGGGGCAGGAAGGTGTTGCTGCGAGTGTCGCGCAGCATGGCATGTGCTTGTGTCTGAAGGTCCAGCCAATCCGGTTCGTCACTCACTTCCGCTTCCGCGGCAGGCGTTTGCTTGCCGTCGTAAGGCGAAATCTGGACGTCGGCAATTTGCCCGAGGGCGCGGTCCTCCAGCACCAGATTGTTCAGCCGGTTGACATAGGCACGTCGGAAATTGTCCGATTGATTGAAGTCAATATAAATCTGGCTACGTTTGCCCACCATGATTTCCAGGTCCTGCCGGCTGCCAACCATGTAGCCTTTATTGGCCAGCAGCACGCCGCTTTCATCGCGCAGGGCGCATGGAAGCGGCTGGCCGATGACAATAGCGTCGATGTTGACGGGAACCAGATTCATAGTGGGGTGCGATTATGCCCACATGCTGCATCAAGCCTGTGGTGGCTGTGCGGGAGCATAAACCACACAAGATGCCTGATAGCATCAAGTACATGGCTCAAAACACCTCAGTTCCGGCTTTCAACGCCTTCACACCACAGCCCGCTTTGATGGACAAGCTGTGTACCCCAGACCTGCTGCTGTCCCGTCTGGCCGTCTTGCCCCGGCCCTGGGTTTTTACCAACGGGGTGTTTGATGTGCTGCACCGCGGGCATGTGATGTACCTGGAACAGGCCCGAACCCTGGGCGGGAGCCTGTTGGTGGCGCTCAATACCGACGCCTCGGCGCGTCGCCTGGGCAAGGGACCGGATCGTCCCCTCAACAACGAAGTTGACCGGGCCTGCGTGATTGCGGCACTGGCCAGCAGTTCCCTGGTGACGTGGTTTGACGAAGACACACCGCTGGAGCTGATCCAGTTGGTGCGCCCGGACATTCTGGTCAAAGGCGGTGATTACGACATGGCCAAGTTGGCCGAGACGGCCGTGGTGCAGGCGTATGGCGGACGCGCTTTGGCGTTGCCGTTTGTGTCTGGGTATTCCACCACAGCATTGGTGAAGAAGATCAGGAATTTTTGATAAATTTGGCTTCTAGCCCGCATAAATAAATGTGTTTATGCTATAAAAAATATAGTTCTTGAGTGTTGTTGCCGTGTTCCCGATGCAAGAAGAGGTCATTGGGCACGGTCACTGCGGAACTGGTCGTGGCAGCTTTTGCAGCTTTTTTGCACAGCATCGACGGCGGCGCTGATGGCGGGCAGGTCGGCACTGCCAGAGACTTCCACCAGTTTGTCGACGGTGCTCAGGTAGTGATCGGTGGCTTGCTTGAATTCACTGGGCTTGTTCCACACTTCGGGCTTGGCTCGGGTTGGCGGGTAGTTGCCGTCTGGCGCAAAGTACACCCAGGGTTGTTTGGATAGCTCTTGCAGGGCCAGGGCACTGGCCATGAATTCTGCTTTCACGTAGTCCTTGCGGTCACGGGCCACCAGACCCATGGGCTCCAGGGTTTTGGTGAAGTTCTTGAAAATGGCCAGACGTTTGCTCAGCAATTGCTGCGGGTGGGTGTCTCTGGCCCGGTCACTGCAGGCCGCCAAGAAACAGGTTGAAGCGATCAGCGAAAGAAGGAGTTTCGGCATGGTGTGCATTGGGAAAAGCGATGGGGAAAACTGGCGGGGGTAATCAAACCGAAAACACGCAGGCCCAGAGGGCCAGAATGGCCTGGCGTTCAGCCCGTAGGGCATCCAGGGTGACCAAGGGGGATTCTTCGTTCAGACGGGCACGATGCTGGATCTGGCGCATGGTGCGGTAAGCACTGGCCGCGGCATGACCAACACCGCCGGGCAGCAGGCCCAGCCCTTCGGCCCGCTCCAGCAGGGCGATGTTGCCGGCATTGGCCATCAGTTCCGGGTGGATGCGGGATTGTGACAACACCAGATACTGCATGACAAATTCGGCATCCATCATGCCGCCCGGGCCATACTTGATGTCAAACCGGTCGGCTTTTTCCGGGTGGGCACTGGCCACGCGCTCGCGCATGCCACTGATTTCGGCGCGCAGAGCGTCGGCGTCGCGCTCGGCCGTGATCACGGCCGAGCGCACAGCCTCAAAACGGGCTTGCAGTGACGCATCACCGAGCACACAGCGTGCGCGGGTGATGGCCTGGTGTTCCCAGGTCCAGGCGGTATTGCTGCCGCGTTGCTGCTGGTAATTGGCATAGGAGGTGAAACTGGTGATCAGCAGACCGGCGTTGCCGTTGGGGCGCAGCGCGGTGTCGATTTCATACAGATCCCCTTCGCCGGTCTTGACGGTCAGCCAGTTGATGAGTTTGCGCACCAGATTGGCGTAGACCTCCGGGGCCTGATCGTCATCGTCGTCGAACACAAACACAATGTCCAGATCACTGCCGTAACCCAGCTCCTTGCCACCGAGTTTGCCGTAAGCAATGATGCCAAACTGGGGGTGTTCCCGGTGGGTCTTTTTCAGCCGGCTCCAGCACCAGCGCGTGGTGACACGCAGCACCGCATCGGCCAGCGCGCTGAGGTCGTCGGCCACCTGTTCCACCGTGAGCCTGCCTTCAATGTCGCGCGCCAGGGTGCGAAACACTTCGGCATGGTGAGCGCGGCGCAGCAGGTTCAGAAGTGATTCGTCATCGTCCTCGCCTGCAGCCTGCAGTGCCAGACGGCGCTGGTCCAGTTCGGCTTCAAAGCTGGCCGGGTCAAAGCGCTCATTGAGCATGTCCGCGGCGGCCAGCTCATCGATCACCCCCGGGTGCAGCAGCAGGTAGCGTGCAGGCCAGCGCGCAGCACCCAGCAGGTGCAGCAGGCGCTCATGGACGTTGGGCCGCTCCAGCAGCAGGGCCATATAACTCTCGCGCCGCAGTAGCGGCTCCAGCCAGTCCACCAAACCCACTGCGGCTGCTTCAGGGATTCGTCCTTCCTTCACCCATTGCGCGGTTCGTGACAGCAGGCGCATCAGACGCGTGCGCGCTTCGTCGCGCAAGGCCAGTACCCGTGGGTGTTCGCGCCAGGATTCGAGTCGCTGGCGGAACTGTTCACCCAACTGCGGCAGCAGTTCGGCCATCCCGCCCGGTTCGGCGGACTTGCCGTTCTGGCAGCCCTTGCATTCCTGGTCGGCGCCGCCGAGCAATTTGTCAAATTCCTGCGCGACCAGTTCGCGGTGGACATCCAACTGCTTGAGCAGCTGCTGGGGCGAGTCGAACCCCATGGTGGTGGCGATCCAGGCCAGATCACCATCCTGGGTGGGCAGGATGTGGGTTTGCTGGTCATCCAGGTACTGGATGCGGTGTTCCAGCCGACGCAGGAACTCATAAGCCTGGGCCAGTGCCTGTGCCGTATCTGCCTGCATCAGGTTGGCCTTGACCAGCCGAGGCAAGGCACTCAATGTCGGGCGGGTTCGCAGCTCTGGAAATTGACCACCACGCACGACCTGCAACAACTGCACGATGAATTCAATCTCGCGGATACCGCCACGTGACAATTTGACGTCATTGGCCCGCTCTGGCCGGCCAACACTGCGTTTGCCGGCGTGATCTCGGATTTGCCGGTGCAACAGGCGCAGTGAGTCAAACACGCTGTAATCCAGGTAACGCCTGAAGACAAATGGCATCACCACTTTGCGCAGCGCTTGAATGGTGCCGCTGGTCACACTCTCGTGTGGCGCCACCACCCGGCTTTTCAGCCAGGCAAAACGCTCCCATTCCCGTCCCTGGACATGTAAATACTCCTCCAGGGCGTCCAGTGACAGCGCCGCCGGACCTGAATTGCCATTGGGGCGCAGGGCCAGATCCACCCGGAACACAAAGCCGTAGTCGGTGGTGTCGCCCACCAGGGCATAAATCGCCCGCACGGCCTTGCCGAAATATTCATGGTTGGTGATGCGGCCTCGGCCCTGCGCGTCCCCGGCGGTTTCGCCGTCTTCATCGTAGACGTAGATCAGGTCGATGTCGCTTGACACATTGAGCTCTCTGGCACCGAGTTTGCCCATGCCAACAATCCACAACTGGGCTCGTTGCCCCCGATTCCCCATGGGCATGCCGTAGGTTTGGTCCAATGCGGCCAGTACCTCGGTCAGGGCTTGGTTGAGGGCAAATTCCGCCAGGTCGGTCATGGCTTGGGTGATGCCGGCCAGCGGCGCCTGGGCTTCACAGTCCAGTGCCAGCAACCGCTCCAGCACCAAGGCCCGGGTGATGCGCAAGGCGCTGGCCGTATCCTGTCCGCCGGCTTTGAGCGCCTCGAACGTGGTGCGCAGGTGATCCGGTGTTGGCAAGCCCGGTGGCAGTAACTGCAATTGCGATTCAAAACGGCGATGGACGCGTTGTGCAAAACGGGAGTGGAGTGCCAGGGAGGGGCGGGTCATAATTCTGATCTGCAACTTCTTTGGTTCAAACGATTTGTCTCCCTTGTCATCCGCACTGCTGAGAACCTGGTCTGGCCTGGCCCGTTGGCTGTTGCTGGCTGTGTTGCTGGCTTGGCTGCTGTTTGGCGCGGTCTGGGGAGCGCTGCACTGGCTGATTGTGCCGCGAATCGACGAATTCCGCCCTCAACTGGAGGCCCAGGCCACAAAAGCCTTGGGTGTGCCGGTGCGCGTGGGGGCGGTCACCGCGCATTCCCGCGGCATGATTCCCGCTTTTGAATTGACCGATGTGGCCCTGTTTGATGCCCAGGGCCGGGTCGCCCTGAGTTTGCCGCGGGTGCTAGTGGCCCTGTCGCCACGGTCACTCTGGCGCTTGGGATTCGAACAGTTGTATGTGGACCAGCCCAAGCTGGACATGCGACGGACCGCAGATGGGCGGGTCACGATTGCCGGCCTGGATTTTTCTGGCGACGGTGAGGCCAATCCGGCGGCACTGAACTGGTTTTTCTCGCAAATCGAGTTCGCCATCCACGAGGGCACGGTGCGTTGGACGGATGAAACGCGTGGCACCGAACCGGTGGTGTTGCAGCACGTGGATGTGGTGGTACGCAATCTCGGACGGCACCATGATCTCCGGCTTGACGCTACGCCGCCAGAAACCTGGGGTGAGCGCTTCAGTGTGCGCGGCCGGTTTTTGCAACCCTTGTTGGCCCGCCAACATGGCCAATGGCGGGACTGGGAGGGGCAGATGTTTGCGGCCTTCCAGCGGATTGACCTGTCCGAACTGCGCCGTTTTGCCAACCTGGGTTTTGACCTGAGCCAGGGCAAGGGAGCGTTGCGGGCCTGGGTGGATGTGAGCCAGGGGCAGGCCACCGGGGCCACGGCCGATGTGGCTTTGTCCGAAGTGACGGTGACGCTCAATGAGGACTTGCAGCCGCTGGCTCTGAGGCAGGTCCAAGGGCGGGTGGGTGGCCGGGCGCTGGCCAATGGCTTTGAACTGGTCACCCGGTCATTGACGTTTGATACGGCCGATGGCTTGCATTGGCCGGGTGGGGATTTGCGGGTGATGTCCATGGGGTCGGAGGGAAAAATCCCCGCACGCGGCGAGATTCGGGCGGACCGGCTGGATCTGGCCGCCTTGGCGCAAATTGCCGACCGCTTGCCGCTGGAGGCCAAGCTGCGCGAACAACTGGCCAGTTACGCACCGCAAGGCCAGGTCGAGTCACTGACGGCCAATTGGCACGGGGTGGTGTCTGCACCGATTGATTACACCGCCAAGGGACGGCTGCGGCAGCTGGCCCTGGCTGCCGTGGGGGAGACCCCGGGCGTGCGTGGCCTGGATGTGGACTTTGACTTGAACCAGCAAGGCGGCCGTGCCAAGTTGTCCCTGCTCAACGGTCAGGTGTCGGCACCACGGGTGTTCCAGGAGCCGGACATCGCCATTGATCAACTCAGTGCAGAGGCCAGTTGGCAGCTGGGGGAAGACCGCATGGCGCTGGAGCTGGCCAATGTCAAGTTCAGCAATGCCGACGCCCAGGGGCAGGCGCAGATCAAATGGCGTACCAGCGACCCGGCCCTGTCGGCCACAAAAAGCCGGTTTCCGGGTGTGCTGGACTTGCAGGCCAGCCTGACTCGGGCCGACGGACGGCGTGTCTACCGGTATCTGCCGCTGGTGATTGACCAGGCGGCACGCGACTATGTGCACGACGCGGTACAGGCCGGCGCGGCCAGCAATGTGCGATTTGTGATCAAGGGTGAGGTCAGCCAGATACCGGCATTGGATGCCCGCCAAGGGACATTCCGGATCAGTGCCGACGTCAGCAACGCCCGCCTGGCCTATGTCCCGCGCAGCCTGCAGGAGGCCAATGAGTTGCCCTGGCCGATCCTGACCGACCTTAACGGGGTTTTGCTGTTCGACGGCATGCGGTTGCAGGTCAAGGGGGCACGAGCCCGATTGGGCGAGACGGGGACTTTGCAGGCGACCCGGGTCGAAGCCTCGATTGCCAACCTGATGAAAACCCAGGTGGAGGTGAACGCAGAGTTGAAAGGTCAGCTGGCCGACACGCTGCGGCTGGTCAATGGTTCGCCGTTAAAGGCCATGACCGCTCAGGCCCTGACGCGCACAGTGGCGTCTGGCCAGGCGGACTACAAGCTCAAACTGGTGCTGCCGGTGGCTGATCTCGGCAAGTCCACGGTGCAGGGGAGCGTGGCGCTGAACGGCAACGATGTCCAGATGACAGCGGACACGCCCAAGCTCTCGCAGGTGCGGGGTGTGGTGAATTACAGCCATACAGGCTTCAGTTTGGCCGGGGTTCAAGCGCGTGTGCTTGGTGGGGATGCCCGGCTGGAGGGGGGCTTGGTGTTGGCCTCTGGTGCCAATGGTCTGCGGGCGGCACCGTCGGTCATCCGTGTCAGTGGCACCGCCACTGCGGATGGCTTGCGCCAGGCTTCCGGCCTGGGGTTTGTGTCCCGGCTGGCGCGTCACGTCAGTGGCAGCACCAGCTATAACGCGACTTTGGGGTGGCGCAGTGATACCCCCGAGTTGCTGGTCACCAGTTCTTTGCAAGGGTTGGCGTCGAGTTTGCCCGCCCCTCTGCAAAAAGAGGCACAAAGCCTGATGCCGCTGCGGTTTCAGACGACCTTGCTGGGCAACAGGGCGCAGCCGGCCAGCCAGCCAGCGTTGCCTTTGCAGGACCGGCTGAGTCTGACTCTGGGGGAACTGGCCAACGTGGTTTATGAGCGAGACTTGTCCGGTACCGAGCCCCGTGTGCTGCGCGGTTCAGTTGCCATCGGTGCGGACACGCTGGATTCACTGACTCTGCCGGTGCAAGGGGTCAATGCCAACATTCATTTGCCACAGGTCAATGCCGACCGTTGGAGTGATGTCCTGGCGCAAGTCACGGCCACACCGCAACTGGTCAGCGCCACGGCTGACAACGGCAGCGTCGGGGTCGGTTATTTGCCGACCACACTGGCGGTACGCACCGACACCTTGACGCTGGGGGCACGTGCGTTCAACCAAGTGGTGATTGGTGCCCATCGCGAGGGGTTGTTGTGGCGTGGCAACGTGAATGCCACCGAACTCAATGGGTACCTGGAATACCGGCAGGCCAGCGACACAACCGCAGCGACCAGTGGCGGGCGTGTGTATGCCCGGTTGGCCCGGTTGACCCTGGCGCCGAGCACCGCGTCCGAGGTGGAGGCCCTGCTGGATGCCCAGCCCGCCAGCATTCCGGCACTGGATGTGGTGGTGGATGACTTTGAATTGCGGGGCAAGCGGTTGGGCCGGCTGGAAGTCGAGGCCATCAACCGGACTGCCGCAGGGGGAGGGGTGCGGGAGTGGCGGCTCAACAAGCTCAATCTCAGCGTGCCGGAGGCGACGCTGACGGCCAGCGGCAACTGGGCTCAGGTCAATGCCCAGGGGCCGGTAGTGCCACCCAGCGCACCGGAGCGGCGTCGCACGGTGATGAATTTCCGGCTGGACATGGCGGACGGCGGCGCCTTGCTGAACCGCTTTGGCATGAAGGATGTGGTGCGCCAAGCCAGCGGGCGTATGGAAGGGCAGATGGTCTGGATGGGCTCACCACTCAAGCTGGATTACCCGACGCTGGGCGGCGCTTTCACGGTGAATGTGGCGTCTGGCCAGTTCCTCAAGGCTGACCCGGGCATGGCCAAGTTGCTGGGGGTGTTGAGCCTGCAGGCCTTGCCGCGGCGGCTGACGCTTGATTTCCGGGATGTGTTCACGGAAGGTTTTGCCTTTGATTTCCTGCGTGGCGACGTGACCGTGAGCAAAGGGCTGGCGCGCACCAACAATCTGCAGATGAAAGGGGTCAATGCGGCGGTGTTGATGGAGGGGCAGGCCGATATCGCCAATGAAACACAAGACCTCAAGGTGGTGGTGGTGCCCGAGATCAATGCGGGCACCGCTTCCCTGATTGCGTCGGTGATCAACCCGGCCGTGGGCCTGGGCTCGTTTCTGGCCCAGCTGTTTTTGCGGCGCCCCCTCATGGAGTCAGCCACGCAGGAATTCCATATCGATGGTAGTTGGGCCGACCCCAAAGTCACCAGGATCGATCGCAACCCTACTTCCACAAAGGAACCCCCTCGATGAAAACAGCTGTGATTCAAATGGTGTCCGGTTCAGATGTATCGGCCAACCTGCAACAGGCGCATGATTTGTTACGCCAGGCAGCCCAGGCGGGCGCTGAACTGGCGGTGTTGCCGGAATACTTTTGTTTGATCGGTCAGCAAGACGCCGATAAGCTGGCCATTCAGGAGCCTCTGGGGCAGGGACAGCTGCAGCAGTTCCTGTCCGATTGCGCCCGTGAATGGGGGCTGTGGCTGGTGGGGGGCACGATCCCGCTATCGGCCAGTGAGCAGCGGGTCTTCAACAGCACCTTGGTGTATTCCCCTCAGGGCAGTTGCGTAGCGAGGTACGACAAAATTCACCTGTTTCGGTTTGACAACGGGATCGAGTCTTATGACGAGTCCCGGGTGCTGTTGGCCGGCAGCCAGCCGACCACGTTTGAGCTGGATTCAAAGGACGGTCATCGCTGGCGCATTGGCCTGAGTGTGTGTTATGACCTGCGTTTTGCCGAACTCTACC
>NZ_JAQTWM010000026.1:0-26224 GCF_028689305.1 Rhodoferax sp.
CAACCTACGCCACCTGGTGGATTCGCCAGGCCATCACCCGCAGCATTGCCGACCAGGCGCGCACCATCCGCATCCCGGTGCACATGATCGAAACCATCAACAAGATGAACCGCATCAGCCGTCAGCATCTGCAGGAGTTTGGTTACGAACCCGACGCCTCGGTGTTGGCCGAGCGCATGGAAATCCCTGAGGACAAGATCCGCAAGATCATGAAAATCGCCAAAGAGCCGATTTCCATGGAAACACCGATTGGTGACGATGACGACAGCCACCTGGGTGACTTCATCGAAGACGGTGCCAACACCGCCCCGATGGAAGCCGCCATGCAGGCTGGCCTGCGCGACGTGGTCAAAGACATTCTCGACAGCCTGACCCCACGCGAAGCCAAGGTGCTGCGCATGCGCTTTGGTATCGAGATGACCAACGACCACACGCTGGAAGAAGTCGGCAAGCAGTTTGACGTGACCCGCGAACGCATTCGCCAGATCGAAGCCAAGGCCTTGCGCAAACTCAAGCACCCCAGCCGCTCGGACAAGCTGCGCAGCTTCACCGACAACCTGTAAACCCGGCCCCCTCAGCCGCGCCTGATGTCCCTGCTCCAGCGGGCATCAGGCTTTTTTTTCGCCTGGTTTCAGGCAACGCCACAACGGCGGACAACACGGCTTTTCAAAAAAAATCAAGCCAAATAGGCCATTAGCCCGGATAGAACATGCAGATATAGCTATATTATTTATAGCAATTCTCAGAATTCCTCGGTATCCACATCCAGATTACCTTGCGTGTTGTAGCGGCTGCCTGCCACGGAGTTCTGGTTGATGAGTGCCTCGACCCGCATCAGCGTGGCGGCATCCAGCCGCACATTCAGCGCCGCCAAGTTGTCGGCCAGATGGTCCAGGCGTGTGGTGCCGGGAATCGGGATGATGTCCGGCCCCTGGTGCAACAGCCAGGCCAGCGCCAGCTGCGCCGGTGTACACCCGGCCTCGGCGGCGATCGCCCGGTAGGCCGGCAGCAACTGACTGTTGACCGCCCAGTTGGCGGGCTCGAACCGGGGCATGGTGCGGCGCATGTCACCAGCCGCCAGACTGGCCGGATCAAGCACCTCGCTGCCCAGAAAGCCACGCCCCAGCGGGCTGAACGCCACAAACGCCACGCCCAGCTCCCGGCACGCCTGCAACACGGCGATTTCAGGGTTGCGCGTCCACAGCGAGTATTCGGTCTGCATGGCCGTGATCGGGTGCACCGCATGGGCCCGACGCAAGGTGGTCGCCGACATTTCCGACAGACCAATGGTGCGGATATACCCTTGACGCACCAGATCGCTCAAGGCACCGATACTGTCCTCAATCGGGATCGTCTTGTCCGGTCGGTGCAGGTAATACAGGTCAATCACCTCGGTCTGCAGGCGGCGCAGGCTGTCCTCACAGTTTTTGCGAATCGTCTCGGGACGGCCATCAATCACCCGCACTCGTTTGCCATCTCCCTTGAGGTCCACACTCATCAACCCGCATTTGCTGGCCAGGGTGAACTTCTGACGGTGTTTTTTCAACACCTGTCCGACCAGGATTTCATTGGCACCGGCACCGTACAGGGTTGCTGTATCAAACAGCGTGACACCGGCATCCAGCGCCCCCAGCAGAACCCGTTCCCCCTGCTCCAGTGACACCGGCGCACCGTAACCATGGCTGAGGTTCATACAGCCCAAACCAATGGCGCTGACCTGAAATGGTCCAAGTTGGCGTTGTTGCATGTTGATGTGTCCCGTCAAAAAACGCTGAAGTTTAGCGAGCCAGGCACCACAGCCCATCCAGAGCCCCCAGCTATCCCGATAATTCACCTCTTCATGCCGTCCAGTTCCGCTGCCTGACCAGCGGACGCCGGCAGCCCGACACAGCACAGGAGCAAACAATGCCAACAGCAAAAGCGATTCATATCCATGGCCAACCTGCAGCAGGTGGCAAATTTCCGCTGGTCTGTACCCCGCTGGTTGGCCGCACGGCTGAGCAGGTGATGTCCGAACTGCACATGGTTTTGGCCAAAAAGCCGGATGTGCTGGAATGGCGCGTGGATTTCTTCAAGGACATTGGCAACACGGCGGCCGTGATTGAGCAGGCCCGCCGCATCAAACAACTCGCTGGCGACACACCGCTGCTGTTCACACGGCGCTCGATCCGGGAAGGCGGCGAGCCCATTCCTTTGAGCGAGGACCAAGTGGTGGCACTGTATGAGGCCATCTGCGACAGCCAGAGTGTCGATCTGATCGACTTTGAAATGGCCAACGATGCCGGGCACATCGCCCGCTTGCGCCAGGCCGCCCAAACCCATGACATCCAGCTGGTTCTGTCATTTCACAATTTCTCCTGCACACCGGACCTGAACACACTGCTGGAGCGGTTCCAACAAGCGCAAGACCTGGGAGCCAACGTCGCCAAAGTCGCCGTCATGCCCAAGGGACTGGAGGATGTACTGACCTTGCTGAACGCCACCCTGCAAGCCAGCCGTACCTTGAACATCCCCTTGATCAGCATGTCCATGGGGCCGTTCGGATCACTGACTCGGCTGGTTGGCAGCGTCTTTGGTTCGGCCCTGACCTTTGCCGTCGGCGCCAGCAGCTCGGCGCCAGGTCAGGTGCCGATCGAAGACCTGAACACCGTGCTGGCGATTGTGCAAAAGTCTGTTTTCGGCAAGTAAGCCAACCAGACTGGGCCGTCCGGGCTTGTGCACTGGTCAGTCTGGTCTGACTAAAAATTTTGCAAAATCAGGCCCTAGCCCGCATGAAACAAGGCTGATCCGCTCTGATATTCAGAGTATCCAGATCCATCGTAATTTGACTAAGATCAATATATTAGTAGTTACTAATTTTATAATTCAGCGCATCAGGCCATCACGGATGCACCATCATCGTGGACCTGCCATCATGCCAAGGATGTCATCATGCGCAAGCTTCTTCCCCTCGCCCTCAGGGTGATCAGTCTGGCAAGCCTTTTGGGTTGCGGTTCATGGGCTCAGGCAGCTGACCCCGTCACCGACGCCATGCAGGCAGCCAACGCCCCCTATCGCCTGGCCCTGTACAAAACCAACAGCCAATCACAAACGGAAGCCCTGCAGGCCCTGATGCAGGCCCAGCAGGCCTGGGACAAACTCCGCACCCAGTTTGGCACCCAGCCCAGCGCGCCTTATGACCGTGACCCGGCGTTTACCACGTCACTCGCCGCGATCACCAAGGTGTATGACCAGGCGCTGGCAGAAGTCCATGCCAACCAGCTCTCGACCGCCCACAACACCCTGGAAGCCGTGCGCGACATCATGGCCAACATGCGCCAGCGTAATCAGATTGTGGTGTTCAGCGATCACATGAATGCTTATCACAGTCAGATGGAAGTCCTCATGCTGGAGGGCAACACCATCATGGCGCAACCCAAGGGCCTGCAGCTGCTGACAGCCCAAACCGGTGCCCTGAGCTACCTGGCCAAACGCCTGTCAACGCAAGCCCCGGAAACACTCAGGAAAAACACCGAATTCACCACACTGGTGGAAACCGTCAACCAGTCGGTCAGCCGCCTGGAAGCCGCCCTGCTGGAACAGGACACCACGGCCGTCAAAGACGCCATCAGCAAGCTCAAGGGTCCTTACAGCAAGCTATTTGCCAAATTTGGCTAACTTTTCAACATGATTGGAGTTTTTGATGAGCACATTTGACGCCATCGGTTTGATGAAAGACATCAACGACAACCTCGGACCCTTTCGCAAGACCCAGAGCGAAGCCATGCAGGGTTTCAGCCAGCTGGCCAAGGCCTCCATGGCTGAGGGCCTGGTCAGTGCCAAACACAAGGAAATGATGGCCCTGGCCATTGGCATCACGCAGCACTGCGGCGGTTGCATCGCCTTTCACGTCAAAGCCCTGCGCCGTCTGGGCTGCACCCGCGCCGAGCTGGAAGAGGCCTTGGCCGTGTGTGTCTACATGGGTGGTGGCCCCGGTTTGATGAGCGTCGCCGAGGCGCTGGACGCCTGGGATGCACTGGAACCCGCCGCGCCAGCCAGCGCCTGACCCCAGCAATCAGCAGCCGGCTCCGACGACCGACAAAGTGCAGAGCCGCAGCCTCGCCGCTGCGGTCGCGCTCGGGTGCGAGCGCAGATAGTTGTCTGCACATCCCCGTCATAATTCAGTGAGCCGGGTTTTGCATCGGGTATGTCCCAGCTACAAAACCTATAGCACCCCAACAATTTGGGGTATAGTTTGACATTTGAAACGGTGTCGTTATCGGCTTGCCCAGGCTGCGAACGGTTACTCAGTGTGTTGTGACAAAACCCATGCCCGAAGGAGATTCATCTTATGAGTACAAAAGAAAATGCCGCGATCAGTCAACTGCTGAGCCTGCTTGAATCCCGCTACGCCATTCGCGTGTTATGGGCACTGCGGGATGGTCACCCGCAAACTTTCCGGCTGCTGCAAGACAGTGTCGGCGGCGTAACGCCCAACACTCTCAACACCCGCATCAAGGAATTGCGGGAAGCCGGTCTGATGAATCATGGCAATGATGGTTATATCGTCACCCCGCTGGGCGCAGATCTGCTCAAGCGCATGGGTGATTTGTCCGCCTTTGCTGGCAAGTGGGCCAGCAGCCAGGCCAAAAAGAACGTTTGATCGGGTTGCCGCGCCAACCATCACCCCACAGACTAGGAACAGGTTTCATGACAACAACACCCTCGGGACTCGCCTATGAAGACACCGTCATTGGTGACGGCAGCGTGGCTGCCAATGGTCATCAAGTGATTGTTCATTACACCGGCTGGCTTTTCCAGGATGGTGTTCAAGGTGCCAAGTTCGACTCCAGCAAGGACCGCCGCGATCCCTTTGTCTTCCATCTGGGCGCCGGCATGGTGATTCGTGGCTGGGACGAAGGTGTCGCTGGCATGCGTGTGGGGGGTAGCCGTACCCTGATCATCCCGCCCGAACTCGGCTATGGTGCCCGTGGTGCCGGTGGTGTGATTCCACCCAATGCCACCCTCAAATTCGACGTGGAATTGCTGGGTTTATCCTGATCTGTTGACCGGGCGCGTGCCCTGTCTGCCTGAGGCACCACGTTAAGAGTGCCATCAGAAGCTTTTTTTGCGCCAAGGTCTTGAAATGCCATGACTTGGCGCCATGTCATGGCATTGTTATTTTCCAACTCCGTCTTACCGCATGTCTGACCCGACCTCCAACCCATCCAATGCGGATCACTCCGCCCACACCGCTGCAGCGGTCGACCAGCAAACCATTGATGACACCACCGCAGCCATGGCCAACTATGAAGCCGAGGCGCTGGCCAAATGCCAAGCCGACCTGGCGGAGTTGCAAGCCAAGAGCGCCGAACTGGCCGACCAGTACCTGCGCGCCAAAGCCGACGTGGAAAACGCCCGCCGCCGTGCCGAAGACGAAGTCGCCAAATCACGCAAATTCGCGCTGGAGGGTTTTGCCGACAGCCTGCTGCCTGTGATCGACAGCCTGGAAGCCGGCCTGAACATCAAGGATGCCACGCTGGAGCAAATCCGCGAAGGGGCCCAGGCCACGCTGCGACAGCTGGTGGCAGCTCTGGAACGCAACAAGGTGGTGGCCATCAACCCCGCCGCTGGCGCCAAGTTCGACCCCAACCAGCACCAGGCCATCAGTGTGGTGCCGTCCGAACACGAGGCCAATTCGGTCGTCAGCGTGCTGCAAAAAGGCTACCTGATTTCCGAACGGGTCTTGCGACCCGCGCTGGTGACAGTTGCCGCCCCGAAATAAACCACTGCTGCGGCTTGAAATACAGCCGGCCAGCCACAAGTTAAAGCCATCTGAAAATTAAGGAGTCTGTCATGGGAAGAATCATTGGTATCGATCTGGGCACCACCAACAGCTGTGTCGCCATCATGGAAGGCAATACCGCCAAGGTGATTGAAAACGCCGAAGGCGCACGCACCACACCATCCATCATTGCCTACCAGGAAGACGGCGAAGTGCTGGTGGGTGCCCCGGCCAAACGCCAAGCCGTCACCAACCCGAAAAACACCCTCTATGCCGTCAAACGCCTGATTGGCCGCAAATTTGTTGAAAAAGAAGTGCAAAAGGACATCGACCTGATGCCCTACAAAATCGCCGCCGCCGACAACGGCGATGCCTGGATTGAAGTCCGTGGCAACCGCCTGGCACCGCAGCAGGTCAGCGCCGATGTGCTGCGCAAGATGAAGAAAACCGCCGAAGACTACCTTGGCGAAGCCGTGACCGAGGCGGTGATCACCGTCCCGGCCTACTTCAACGATGCCCAGCGCCAGGCGACCAAGGACGCTGGCCGTATTGCCGGCCTGGAAGTCAAGCGCATCATCAACGAACCAACCGCAGCCGCCCTGGCTTTCGGCTTGGACAAGTCTGAAAAGGGTGACCGCAAGATCGTCGTGTATGACCTGGGTGGTGGTACTTTTGACGTGTCCATCATCGAAATCGCCGACGTGGATGGCGAAAAGCAGTTTGAAGTGCTGTCCACCAATGGCGACACCTTCCTTGGCGGTGAAGACTTCGACCAGCGCATCATCGACTTCATCATCTCCGAGTTCAAGAAAGAGCAAGGTGTTGACCTGAGCAAGGATGTGCTGGCCCTGCAGCGCCTCAAAGAAGCCGCTGAAAAAGCCAAGATCGAGCTCTCCAGCAGCGCCCAGACCGACATCAACCTGCCCTACGTGACCGCCGATGCCTCCGGTCCGAAGCACCTGAACATCAAGCTGACCCGCGCCAAGCTGGAAAGCCTGGTCGAAGAACTGATCGAGCGCACGATCGCCCCCTGCCGCACCGCCCTCAAGGACGCCGGCGTCAGCGCCTCTGAAATCCACGACGTGATTCTGGTTGGCGGCATGACCCGCATGCCCAAGGTCCAGGAAAAGGTCAAGGAACTGTTTGGCCGCGAGCCACGCAAGGACGTCAACCCCGATGAAGCCGTGGCAGTCGGTGCCGCCATTCAGGGCCAGGTGCTCTCTGGTGACCGCAAGGACGTTCTGCTGCTGGACGTGACACCGCTGTCCCTGGGTATTGAGACCCTGGGTGGTGTCATGACCAAGATGATTGCCAAGAACACCACCATTCCGACCAAGTTTGCCCAGACCTTCTCAACCGCCGAGGACAACCAGCCAGCGGTGACGATCAAGGTGTTCCAGGGTGAGCGTGAAATTGCCGCTGGCAACAAGTTGCTTGGCGAATTCAACCTTGAAGGCATCCCGCCGGCAGCTCGCGGCTTGCCGCAGATTGAAGTGTCGTTTGACATTGACGCCAACGGTATCTTGCATGTGGGCGCCAAGGACAAGGGCACCGGCAAGGAAAACAAGATCACGATCAAGGCCAACTCGGGTCTGTCCGAGGCTGAAATCCAGCAAATGGTCAAGGATGCCGAGATCAATGCCGCCGATGACAAGAAGAAGCTGGAACTGGTGCAAGCCAAAAACCAGGCTGAAGCCAGCCTGCACAGCGTCAAGAAGAGTCTGACCGAATACGGCGACAAGATCGATGCCGGCGAGAAGGAAAAGATCGAGGCGGCCATGAAGGACCTCGAAGAAGCGCTCAAAGGCAATGACAAGGCTGCCATTGACGACAAGAGTGCGGCCCTGATGACGGTCAGCCAGAAGCTGGGCGAAAAAATGTACGCCGACATGCAGGCCAAACAGGCGGCTGAAGGCGCACCTGAAGCGTCTGGTGCCCAGGCTGGCCCACAAGGTGGTGCGGCACAAGACGACAACGTGGTTGATGCGGAAGTGAAAGAAGTCAAGAAGCCTTAAACACCACCGCTTCGTCACCGATACTCACACAGCGAACATGCGCCGCGTTGATCACCGTACAGGTTCAACGCGGCGTTTGTATTGAAACCAGGCACGAATAGACCATGGCAAAAAGAGATTACTACGAGGTTCTGGGCGTTCCCAAGAACGCCTCGGACGACGAGATCAAGAAGGCTTACCGCAAACACGCGATGAAGCACCACCCGGACCGCAACCAGGGTGATGCCGCCAAAGCGGCGGAAGAAAAATTCAAGGAATGCAAAGAAGCCTATGAAATGTTGTCGGACCCGCAAAAACGCGCGGCCTACGACCAATATGGCTTTGCCGGCGTTGACCCGAACATGCGCGGCGGCCCCGGTGGCGCCGAGGCCTATGGTGGCTTTGCCGAAGCATTTGGTGACATCTTTGGCGACATGTTTGGCCAGCAGCGTGGCCGCACCGGTGGCCGGCAGGTCTACCGTGGTGGTGACCTGAGCTACGCCATGGAAGTGACCCTGGAAGAGGCCGCCAGGGGCAAGGATGCGCAGATTCGCATCCCCAGCTGGGACAACTGCGACACCTGCCATGGCACCGGCGCCAAGCCCGGCACCCAGGTCAAATCGTGTGGTACCTGCGGTGGCAGCGGTTCAGTACAGATGCGTCAGGGCTTTTTCAGCGTGCAGCAAACCTGCCCCACCTGCCGCGGCACCGGCAAGGTTATTCCCGAGCCTTGTACCGCCTGCCATGGCCAGGGCAAGATCAAGAAGCAGAAGACCCTCGAAGTCAAAATCCCGGCCGGCATTGACGGCGGCATGCGCATCCGTAGCGCCGGCAATGGTGAGCCTGGCACCAATGGTGGCCCGCCCGGTGATCTGTACATCGAGATCCGTCTCAAGAAACACGATATTTTTGAACGGGATGGTGACGATCTGCACTGCTCGGTGCCCATCAGCATCGTCACTGCCACATTGGGTGGCGAGATTGATGTGCCCACACTGGCTGGCAAGGCGGCCATCGACATCCCGGAAGGCACCCAGACCGGCAAGCAGTTCCGCCTGCGCGGCAAGGGCATCAAGGGCGTGCGCTCCAGCTACCCTGGTGACCTGTACTGCCATGTGCTGGTGGAAACACCGGTCAAGCTCACGGAACACCAGCGCAAGCTGCTGCGTGAACTCGATGAGTCGCTGAAAAAAGGGGGTGGCAAACATTCGCCCACAGGCGACAGCTGGACCGACCGCCTGAAAAGTTTTTTCAGCTGAGGCCCCGCGTCCCCCAATCGACGTTAAATCGCCCAAAATGATGCCACGCAGTTCACCACTGGCGTGGCATTTTTTTTGTCACCCAAACCATAAGGACAAGCGCACATGAGTGTCAACATCACATTCCTGGGCGGTGCCAGCACCGTGACAGGTTCCAAATACCTGGTCCAGCATGACGGCAAGAAACTCTTGATCGATTGCGGCCTGTTCCAGGGATACAAGCAGCTGCGCCTGCGCAACTGGACACCCCTGAGCGTGGCGCCCAGCCAGATCAACGCGGTACTGCTGACCCACGCCCACCTGGACCACAGCGGCTACCTGCCGCTGCTGGCCAAGGAGGGTTATGCCGGCCATGTGTATGCTACCCCCGGCACCCGCGACCTGTGCCGCATCCTGCTGCCTGACAGCGGCCACATCCAGGAAGAAGATGCGGAGTACGCCAACCGCCACAAACTCTCCAAACACGAGCCCGCGCTGCCCCTGTACACCCGGCAGGACGCGCTGGACGCCCTGCCCCTGATCAAGACGCAGGACTTTGGCAAGACCTTCAGCCCGATCCCAGGCTGGAAAGCCACCTTCCAGCCGGCCGGGCATATCCTGGGTGCCTCCAGCATCCTGCTTGAAGTGGCTGGCCGGCGCATCCTGTTTTCCGGTGACCTGGGCCGCCCGGACGACCTGATCATGAGTCCACCCGAAGATGCCCCCCAGGCCGACACCGTGCTGATTGAATCCACCTACGGTGACCGCATCCACCCTGATGAAGACGTGCTGGCCGAGCTGGCCCCTGCCCTGCAACGGGTGGCCAAACGCGGTGGCGTCGCCGTGGTGCCGGTTTTCGCCGTGGGTCGTGCCCAGGCCCTGCTGCACGCCATTCACCTGCTCAAGCTCAAAGGCCAGCTGCCATCCTCGCTGCCGGTGTTCCTGGACAGTCCGATGGCAGTGCACACCACCCATCTGTTTGAACACCATCCGGGGGAACACCGACTCAGCAAACAGGACAGCCACGCCCTCACCCATGGTGCCACCATGGTCAACAGCACGGATGAATCACGTGCGCTGGCGGCCCGGCATGGCCCGATGGTGATTCTGTCAGCCAGCGGCATGGCCACCGGCGGCCGGGTTCTGCACCACCTGGCGCATTACGCCGGTAACCACCGCAACATGATCATCCTGACTGGCTATCAGGCCCCCGGAACCCGTGGCGCCACGCTGGCCAGCGGTGCCAAGTCAGTGCGGATCCATGGCCGCGATGTCGACGTCAACGCCGAAGTGGTGCAACTGGAATCCGCGTCGGCCCACGCCGATGCCAATCAGTTGCTGGCCTGGCTGCGCACCATGCCGCAGGCCCCTGATCAGGTCTACATCGTGCACGGTGAAGTGGGCGCCGCCGATGCCTTGCGCTCGCGCATTGAACACGAGCTGGGCTGGCGCGCCATGGTGCCGGAACAAGGCTCGGTCTGGCCAACCTGAGCTCACGCCTTATGCAAAAAATGCTACATATTTAGTAGCAATCAAAGCATAAAACATCCGGGCTAGAGCCTGATTTAGCTATTGATCCCAACCGGTGTGAACGCGCTGCGGCGGCGGGCGTCAAGCGCAGGGCCGTCGGGACAAGGTTTTCCCAATACTCGGCCATAAAAATAGCCTCCAGCCCGGATCAAACAGGTGCTGGAAGCTATCAACTTGATTGTGTGAGCCGCCATCGGCGGCCCTTTGTCGCGGTTCGGTTTAAAACGCGTCCAATGGCAGCGCGGTCACGCAGGCCGCACCGTCAACGATGGCGTCGCGCAAACCGGGTGCCTTGACCAGCAGGTGGTCGGCATAAAAACGGGCAGTGGTGATCTTGGCCTGCATGAAAGCCGTGTCTTCACCACGCGCCAGCGCCTCTTGCGCCACCAGCAACGCCCGCGCCATTTGCCAGCCGGCCATCAGATTGCCCGCCAGCATCAAGTAGGGCACGCTGCCGGCAAACACGTCGTTCGGATGCGCCTTGGTGTTGCCGGCAACAAAATCCACCACATCAAGGAACGCCAGGCGGGCTGCCGCCAGACGTTTGGCCATGGCCAAGGCGTCGGCCGTGCCACTGGCGGTCAGCGCCGCCTCGGTGCCCTGCACCTGTGCGGCCAGCGCCTTGGCGGTCTGACCACCATCACGCGACGTTTTGCGGCCGACCAGGTCATTGGCCTGGATGGCGGTGGTGCCCTCGTAAATGGTCAGGATCTTGGCATCACGGTAATACTGCGCCGCGCCGGTTTCCTCAATAAACCCCATGCCGCCGTGCACCTGCACCCCCAGCGAGGTGACTTCCAGGCTCATCTCGGTGCTGTAGCCTTTGATCAGCGGCACCATGAATTCGTAGAAGCTCTGGTTTTGCTTGCGTGTCTCGGCGTCGGGGTGATGATGGGCCGCATCATAGGCCGCCGCCGCCACGCTGGACAGGGCGCGGCACCCTTCGGTGTAGGCACGCATGCTCATCAGCATGCGTTTGACATCGGGGTGGTGAATGATGGCGCCGGCTGCCGGCAGCGAGCCATCGACCGGGCGGCTTTGAATACGCTCTTTGGAGAATTCCACCGCCTTTTGGTAAGCCCGCTCGGCAATCGCCACGCCTTGCATGCCCACACCATAACGGGCGGCGTTCATCATGATGAACATGTATTCCAGGCCCCGGTTTTCCTGGCCGACCAGGTAACCCACGGCACCGCCGTGGTCGCCGAACTGCAGCACACAGGTTGGGCTGGCCTTGATGCCCATCTTGTGTTCGATGCTGACGCAATGCACATCATTGCGTGCACCCAGTGATCCATCCGGGTTGACCATGAACTTGGGCACGACAAACAAGCTGATGCCCTTCACGCCTTCGGGGGCACCGTTGACCCGGGCCAACACCAGATGAATGATGTTCTCGGCCATGTCATGCTCACCCCAGGTGATGAAGATTTTGGTGCCGGCAATCTTGTAAGTGCCATCGGGCTGGGGTTCGGCCTTGGTGCGCACCGCCGCCAGGTCACTGCCGGCCTGGGGCTCGGTCAGGTTCATGGTACCGGTCCATTGCCCACTGACGAGTTTCTCCAGGTAGGTGGCGTTGAGTTCGTCGCTGCCCGCAGTCAGCAGGGCTTCAATCGCGCCATCGGTCAGCAGCGGGCACAGGGCAAAGCTCAGGTTGGCTGAGTTTTGCATTTCACCCACGGCAGAGCCAATGGTTTTGGGCAGGCCCTGGCCGCCAAAGTCCACCGGGTGCTGCAGGCCTTGCCAACCGGCTTCGGTGTATTGTTTGAACGCATCCTTGAAGCCGGGGGTGGCGGTGACCACACCGTCTTTGAAGCTGCTGGGGTTTTTGTCGCCTTCCCAGTTCAGTGGGCCAAGCACGTTTTCACTGAACTTGGCGGCTTCTTCCAGCACGGCTTGTGCGGTGTCGAAACCCGCATCTTCCATGCCGGGCAATTGGGCGATCTGGTCGATGTTGGCCAAGTATTTCATGTTGAACAACATGTCTTTGACGGGGGCTTTGTAGCTCATGGCGTTTCTCCAATAAATGTTCAAACCAATCGAACTGGTGCTCAGACGAAAAAAAAGGGCATCCAACCGGATGCCCGCAGGAGTTGTCGCCTAAAGGGCGGCCACCAACTCAGGCACAGCGGTGAACAGATCAGCCTCCAGGCCATAGTCAGCCACGCTGAAGATCGGCGCCTCGGGGTCCTTGTTGATGGCCACAATCACCTTGCTGTCCTTCATGCCGGCCAGATGCTGAATGGCGCCGCTGATGCCCGCGGCAATGTAGAGCTGGGGCGCCACAATCTTGCCGGTCTGGCCCACTTGCCAGTCGTTGGGGGCATACCCAGCATCCACCGCCGCACGGCTGGCGCCCAGGGCCGCACCGAGTTTGTCGGCCAACGGCAGCATGACTTCGTTGAACTTTTCGGCCGACCCCAGGGCCCGGCCCCCGCTGACGATGATCTTGGCAGCCGTCAATTCGGGGCGTTCGTTCTTGGCAATTTCACTGCCGACATAGGTGGTGGCACCGGAACTGGCCACAGGCGCTATGGTTTCAATAGCTGCCGGGGCAGCTGTTGTCTGGGCTGCAGCATCAAAAGCCGTGGTACGCACGGTGATGACCTTGGTCGCGTCCAGGCTTTGCACGGTGGCGATGGCGTTGCCGGCGTAGATCGGGCGCTCAAAGGTGTCGGCAGCCACCACTTTGGTGATCTCGGAGATCTGGGCCACGTCGAGTTTGGCCGCCAGACGCGGGGCGATGTTTTTGCCCGAGGCGGTGGCGGCAAACAGGATGTGGCTGTAGTTGGCGGCGATGGCCTGGATTTGCACGGTGACGTTTTCCGCGATGGCGTGGGCCAGGGTGTCGGCATCCACATGCAGTACTTTGGCGACGCCGGCAATTTGTGCTGCCGCTGTGGCGACGGCGCCAGCGTTGTGGCCGGCCACCAGCACGTGGATGTCACCACCACATTGGGCAGCGGCAGTCACGGTGTTGAGGGTGGCGGGTTTGAGGGTGGTGTTGTCGTGTTCGGCAATGATGAGTGTTGTCATTTAGATCACCTTCGCTTCGGTCTTGAGTTTGGCAACCAGGGTGGCGACATCAGGCACTTTGATGCCGGCGCTGCGTTTGGGCGGCTCGTTGACTTTGAGGGTCTTGATGCGCGGGGTGACGTCCACTCCGAGGTCTTCGGGTTTGATGGTTTCCAGCGGCTTTTTCTTGGCCTTCATGATGTTGGGCAGGGTGACGTAGCGGGGCTCGTTCAGGCGCAGGTCGGCGGTCATGACGGCCGGCAGGGTGACGTTGAGGGTTTCCAGGCCGCCGTCGATTTCGCGGGTGATGCTGGCTTTGCCGTCGGCGACTTCGATCTTGCTGGCGCAGGTGACCTGGGGCAGGTCGGCCAGGGCGGCGAGCATTTGGCCGGTCTGGTTGCAGTCGTCGTCAATGGCTTGTTTGCCCAGGATGATCAGGCCGGGTTGTTCTTTGGTGACCAGGGCTTGGAGCAGTTTGGCCACGGCCAGGGGCTGGAGGTCTTCGTTGCTCTCAATCAGGATGGCGCGGTCGGCACCGATGGCCATGGCGGTGCGCAGGGTTTCCTGGCATTGGGCCACACCGCAGGAGACGGCGATGATTTCGCTGGCCAGGCCTTTTTCTTTCAGGCGCACGGCTTCTTCGATGGCAATTTCGTCAAACGGGTTCATGCTCATTTTGACGTTGGCGGTGTCTACGGCCGTGTTGTCCGACTTGACGCGAACTTTCACGTTGTAGTCCACCACGCGCTTGACTGCGACCAGGACTTTCATAACGCTCTCTCCAAAGTAGTAATTAAAAAGGTCAGAACCATCACGCACACGTCAAATCAATTGACGTGCACGTCAACCTGAGCATTCTATGCCGACCGACCTGTCAGCTTGCTGCAGTGCAATGCTGATGGGTCAAAAAAGCCATAAACGAACGATCGTGCTTTTTATTATAGGCAGGTCAGGCCGACCGCTGGTGGATCACCCGCTGCGGGTAGGGAATGTCAATCCGGTGCTCACGCAGCAGCCGCAAAATTTCCAGATTGACCAGCGAACGCAGGTTGTCACTGCCATTTTCGGGGTCGGCAATCCAGTACCCGAGCCGGAACGCCAGCCCATCGGCACCAAAGGCCATCAAAGCCACCGCAGGGGCCGGATCGCGCAGCACCCGTGCCTGAGCGGTGGCCGCTTGCAACAACAGGCGCGACACCAGTTCCACATCACTGTCATACCCGACCGACACCTCGGTCGACTGCCAGACCTTGGGGTCGGCCAGCGAAAGGTTTTCGACCCGACTGGTGATCAGCAGCTCATTGGGCACAATCGACTCGCGCCCCGACAGCGAACGGATCACCGTATAGCGCGCATTGATCTGGGTAACGATGCCGGTAAAGTTGTCCACCATCACACTGTCACCAATACGCATGCTGCGCTCGGCCAGGATGACAAAACCACTGACGTAATTGGCCGCCAGCTTCTGCAGGCCAAAACCAATACCCACCCCCACGGCACCGCCCAGCACCGACAGCGCCGTCAGGTCAATGCCCACCGCCGACAAGGCCAGCAGCAGGCCAACAAACATCAGCAAGGCGCGCGTGGCATTGCTCACCGCCTTGCGCAGACTCAGCTCACTGCCGGTGGCCGAACGCAGCAGCCGAGATTCGATCGCCGACGAAATCCACAGGGTGATGATCAGCACCAGACCAGCAGTCAACGAACCCTCGATGATCTTGCGCACCGACAGCTGCGTGCCGCCGACCCGCCAACTGATCTGGTCCAGCTCCTCCATCAGCAACGGCAACAGGCCACTGACCCACAACACCATGGCCAGCCAGGCCACCCACGAAATGGTGCGCTCCAGCAGCCGGATCAGTGGTGTTTCATCAAAAGCCGCTTGCAACACCTTGACCCCGAGCCGGATCATCAGCAGGGCCAGCAACACCGGCACCGCAAGCTTGAACACCGCCAGCGGCACCGACTGGGCCACCAGCTTGCGCGCCAGGTAAGCCAGGCACAACCACAGCGCCGGAAACAGCACACCATCCACGATGCGCCGGCCAAACATGATGGAATTGGCCGGGCGCCCCACAAACGCCCTGGCCACCAGGCCGGAGAGCAACCAGGCCAGCAGGGCACAGCCCAGCAGCGCCGCCAACTCCATCAATGCGCTGGTTTGCGCCAGCGCTGCCAACCAGCCATCCAGTCCAGTCAAACGCGCATCAGACATCGGCCAGCACCCGGATATGCGCTTCCACGCTACGCGCCAGCGGACTCATCACATAGCCCCCCTCCAGACAACTCACCACCCGGCCCTGGGCATGGTGGCGTGCCACATCCATGATGCGGCTGGTGATCCAGGCGTAATCGTTTTCCACCAGGCCCAGTTGGCCCATGTCGTCCTCGCGATGGGCATCAAAACCAGCGCTGATCAGGATCAGCTCAGGCTTGAACTCCTCCAGCCGGGGGATCCAGGCCGCCTCAATCAGCTCACGGATATCCATGCCCTTGGTGTAGGCCGGCACCGGCAGGTTGACCAGGTTGCTGGCACCGGAATGCTCCCAATCCAGCGGGTAAAACGGGTGCTGGTAAAAACTCGTCATCAGAATGCGCTTGTCGCCCTTGACAATGTCCTCGGTGCCGTTGCCGTGGTGCACGTCAAAGTCCACAATCGCCACGCGGTGCAGGTTGTGCCGCTCCAACGCGTATTTGGCGGCAATCGCCACATTGTTGAAAAAGCAAAAGCCCCCGGCCTTGGCCCGGCAGGCATGGTGTCCGGGTGGACGCACCGCGCAAAACGCGGTCTTGAACTCCTTGGCCATCACCGCGTCCACCGCGTCAATGGCCGCACCGGCCGCATGCAGCGCCGCCTCCCAGGTGTGGACATTGAGGCTGGTATCCGGGTCAATCTGGGCGTGGGTCGGGCCGCCAGCTTCAATTTCCTCCTTGAGCGAGTCACTCAGGCCACGCAAAGAGGCCACATACATGCGATCATGCGCCAGCTCAATGTCCGCCAGCGACGCCGGCGTGGCCACGCGCCGGTCCAGCGCCACCTCCAGCCCCGAGATCAGCAAACGGTCATCAATGGCATCAAGCCGCTCGGGACACTCCGGGTGACCCGGGCTCATTTCATGCTGGCGGAAACTGGGGTGTGAAAAGAATCCGGTCATCGTCATAACCAACGGTCTCCTGTGTTTATATTTTGGTAAGGTTAGCCTATGAACATCCAAGAAAAACTTACAGCCCTTGTTGATCAGCTTAACACGGTGATTGTCGGCAAGCTTGAGCAAACGCAAGACTGCGTGGCCTGCCTGCTGGCCGGTGGACACCTGCTGATCGAGGACGTCCCCGGTGTCGGCAAGACCACACTGGCGCACGCCCTGGCGCGCACCTTCGGGCTGGCGTTTTCGCGCGTGCAATTCACCGCCGACCTGATGCCCAGCGACCTGCTTGGGGTGTCGGTGTTTGAACGTGGACAGGACAAGTTTGTGTTTCACCCCGGCCCGTTGTTTGCCCAGGTGCTGCTGGCCGATGAAATCAACCGCGCCAGCCCCAAGACCCAGAGCGCACTGCTTGAAGCCATGGAAGAAAAACAGGTCACGGCAGAGGGCCTGACCCGCCCGCTGCCGACACCGTTTTTTGTCATCGCCACCCAAAACCCGCACGACCAGCTCGGCACCTACGCCCTGCCCGAGTCCCAGCTGGACCGTTTTCTGATGCGCATCTCGCTGGGTTACCCCGATCGTGCTGCCGAACGGCAATTGCTCAATGGCAACGACCGGCGTGATCTGGTGGTCGCCCTGCCCGCCTTGCTGACCGCCGACGAACTGCTGGCGCTGCAACAACAAGTGCTGGCGGTGCACGCTGCGGCCCCGCTGCTGGACTACCTGCAGGACCTGGTGGCCGCCACCCGCTCGGGCCAGTGGTTTGTCCAGGGCCTGAGCCCGCGTGCCGGCATCGCCGTGCTGCGGGTGGCCAAGGCACGCGCCCTGCTCAGCGGGCGCGACTACGTGGCCCCCGACGACATCCGCGCCATCCTGCCGCAAACCATTGCCCACCGGCTGGTGCCCACCGGTGAGGCCGGCCGCGGCGCCACCGAACAGGTCCGTGCCATGCTCGACGCTGTGCCGCTGCCCTGAACGGTCTGCCTGCCCCATGAACCACATCCTGTTGTCACTGCGTCACCCGGTGCGCTATATCCGCGCCCGTTTTGACCGCTGGTGGCAGGCCCGACTTCCTTTCACTGATCACCTGACGCTGAACCAGCGCAACGTCTATATCCTGCCCACCGGTGCCGGGCTGATGCTGGCGTTGACCCTGCTGGTGCTGCTGGTGGCCTCGATCAACTACCAGCTCAATCTGGGCTACCTGCTGACCTTTCTGCTGGCCGGTTGTACCCTGGTGGCGATTCACGTCAGCCATGGCACCTTGCGCGGCCTGACACTCCACCTGAGCCCGCCCGAGCCGGTGTTTGCCGGTGCTTTGGCCCTGGTCACCGTGAACCTGGTGAACACCCGACGACGCCCGCGGTACGCCATCGGGCTGGCGGTGCTGGACAGCGGGCACTGGATCCACACCAACGTGGCAGCGCAGGCCAGCGCCACGGTGCAGCTGAGCTGGCGGCCCGGGCTACGCGGCCTGCACCGCCTGCCCAGCCTCAGCGCCCAGACCTTTTTCCCGCTGGGCACGTTCCGGGTCTGGGCCCTGTGGCGGCCAGCGGCCCAGCTGCTGGTCTACCCCCAGCCCGAAACCCCGGCGCCCCCCTTGCCGTCCGGCCAGTCGGACGCCGGCCAAAGCCAGGCCAGCGCCCGGCACCATGACGGTGAGCCCGACGGTCTGCGCCCCTACCGGCGCGGCGACACACTGAAAAACATCGTCTGGAAAAAGGCCGCCAAAACCGGCGAGCTGGTCAGCCGCGACAGCGTGGCCCTGCAGCACCGCACCCTCTGGCTGGAACGCCAGCACACCGGCCTGAGCCACCCCGAGCAACAACTCAGCCGCCTGTGCGCCTGGGTGCTGCAGGCCGACCAGCTGGAACTGAACTACGGCCTGCGGCTGGGTCACCAGGACATTGCCCCCGACCACGGCCCGGCCCAGCTGCAACGCTGCCTGCGGGCACTGGCCCTGGCCTGAGAGGCTGTGCCGCACCCATGATCACGACCACCCTCCGCCAACTGCCGCGCGACACCCGTGACACGCTGTTCATGCTGCTGGTCATCGCCTGGGTGGTGACGCCGTTGCTGGGCGAACTGCCCTGGTGGTGCGGCCCGCTCACTGCCGCGGTCATCCTGTGGCGCGGCACACTGGCCTGGCGCGGGCTGGCCCTGCCCTCGGCCTGGTGGCGCCTGGGCCTGCTGGCACTGGCCATGGCCGCCACCCTGCTGAACTACAAAACCCTGCTCGGGCGTGACGCCGGCGTCACCCTGGTGGTGGTGTTGCTGTCGCTCAAAACCCTGGAACTGCGCGCCCGGCGTGACGCCTTTGTGGTGTTTTTCCTCAGCTTCTTCCTGATGCTGACCAATTTTTTCTACTCACAGTCGCTGCTCACCGCAGCGGCCATGCTGCTGGCCCTGCTGGGCCTGCTGACCGCGCTGGTCAACGCCCACATGCCGGTAGGCCAGCCGCCGCTGTGGCAGGCCGCCCGGCTGGCCGGCAGCATGACGCTGCTGGGGGCGCCGATCATGGTGGTGCTGTTCATGCTGTTTCCACGGCTGGCGCCGCTGTGGGGGGTGCCCGGTGACGCCATGAGCGGGCGCAGCGGCCTGTCGGCCCAGATGACGGTGGGCAACATCGCCAGCCTGGCGCTGGACGACAGCGTGGCCATGCGCATCACGTTTGAAGGTGCCCCACCGGCGCAAAGCGAGTTGTATTTCCGCGGCCCGGTGTTGTCGCACTTTGACGGCCAGCGCTGGCAACCCCTGAGGGACTTTGGCAGCCTGCGCAGCACCAGCGCCGCGCTGCAGGTCCAGGGCGCCCCCATTCGTTACCAGGTCACACTGGAGCCCAACCAGCACCCCTGGCTGCTGGCGCTGGATGCCATGCCGAGCGCACCGGCGCTGCCCGGCCGGCGCGCCCGCATGACGGCGGAACTGCAATGGCTGCTGGACGGCAATGTCACCGAACTGCTGCGTTACCGCGCCACCAGCTACCCGCAGTTTGTCCACGGCCCGCTGCTGCGCACGCCCGAGCTGCAGCCCTACCTGACCCTGCCCTTTGGGTACAACCCGCGCACCGAACAGCTGGCGCAAGAGTTGCGGCGCCAGACGCCGGCAGGCCAGTCGACCAGCGAGCACGTCATCACCCAGGCGCTGGAGCGCCTGCGCAGCGGCGGCTACGTCTACACGCTGGAGCCCGGTGTTTATGGCCGCGACACCGCCGACGAATTCTGGTTTGACCGCAAGGCCGGGTTTTGTGAACACATCGCCTCCAGCTTTGTCATCCTGCTGCGTGCTGCCGGGGTGCCTGCCCGGGTGGTCACCGGCTACCAGGGCGGCGAACGCAATGCGCTGGACGGCTTCTGGACCGTGCGCCAGAGCGACGCCCACGCCTGGGCCGAAGTCTGGCTGGCTGGCCGTGGCTGGGTGCGGGTCGACCCCACGGGCGCCGTCGCCCCGTCACGCACCGGCAGCCTGCTGCGCCTGCAAAGCCCGCGCGGGATCATCACCAACGCCCTGCTCGGCAATGTCAGCCCGCAACTGGCACTGAACCTGCGCGCCGCCTGGGACGCGGTCAACAACCGCTGGAACCAATGGGTGCTGAACTACAGCCAGGCCAGTCAATTCAAGCTGCTGCAGAACATCGGCTTTGAGTCCCCCAGCTGGGAAGACCTGGTCTACCTGCTGTGCGCCATCGTGGTCGTGGTCAGTCTGGCTGGCGCCGCCTGGAGCGCCTGGGACCGCCACCGCCAGGACCCCTGGCTGCGCCTGCTCAACCGCGCCCGGCAGCGCCTGCAGCGCGCCGGACTCACCCTGCCCGAGCACAGCACACCGCGGCAACTGGCCGGGCAATTACAAAGCCAGCAGGCGGCCAACCCCGACGCCCAGGCCCTGGCCCACTGGCTGCTGCGCCTGGAGACCCTGCGTTACGCCCCCGACACGCCGTCGGGCGCACGCACGTTCCGCCAGCAGCTCGCTACACTGCAACGCGAACTCCGGCAACTGCGCTGGGGCGCCTGAAAAATCCGTTCCCGCCATGACCTCAACTGTTCTCCGCCGCACCACAATTGCTATATTATTAATAGCAATAGGCACAACAAACACGTGGGCTGAGGCCAAAAAACACCTGAAGAAAAAGAAAACGGCCAAGTCTGCCGCCAGCGCCCCTGCGGTACCCGGCCCCAGCTACGCCCAACGCGCCGACGCCCTGCGCTGGGCTGACGACATCGCCCAACAGCGTGATCTGGATGCGGCCTGGGTGCGCCAGACCCTGGCCCAGGCGCGCTATATCCCGGCCATCGCCAAGGCCATCACCCCGCCGCCCGTGGGCACCGCCAAAAACTGGGCGCTGTACCGCAGCCGCTTTGTCGAGCCCATGCGCATCCAGGCCGGCGTGGCGTTTTGGCAGGCGCACCGCGACACCCTGCTGCGCGCTCAGGCCGACACTGGCGTGCCGGCCGAGATCATCGTCGGCATCCTCGGGGTCGAAACCATTTACGGCCAGCAGATGGGCAACTTCCGGGTGCTGGACGCGCTGGCCACGCTGGCGTTTGACTTTCCGGCCAGCCACCCGCGCGCACCTGAGCGCAGCGCCTATTTCAAGGGTGAACTGGCGCAATACCTCAGCCTGATGCAACGCAGCGGCACCGACCCCACCCGCCTGCGCGGCAGTTATGCCGGCGCCATGGGCCTGCCGCAGTTCATGCCGACCAGCTGGTCCAAATACGCCACCGACTTTGACGGTGACGGCAAGATCGACCTGTTTGCCAGCCCGGGTGACGCCATCGGCTCGGTGGCCCAATACTTCAAGTCCTTTGGCTGGCAGCCCGGGCTGCCCACCCACTACCCGGTGAGTTTCGATGCGGCCAAACTCAAGCTCGACACCCTGATGGCGCCCGACATCCTGCCCACCTTCAGCGTCGCCAGCTTTCAGGCCAACGGCGCCGTGCTCAGCGGAGATGCCCTGAAACACCCGGGCCAGCTGGCCCTGATCGAACTGCAAAACGGTGATGCCCCCGCCAGTTATGTCGCCGGCACCGACAACTTTTACGTCATCACCCGCTACAACTGGAGCAGCTACTACGCCATGGCGGTGATTGAGCTGGGCCAAGCGGTGATGCAGGCCGTCAACCCAAATACGCCCAGCGCGGCCAGCCGCTGAATTCGCTATGCTTTCAATAGCTAAACAAGCTGATTTCAACCGGGCTAGCGCCCGATTTTTCTCATAAACACCATGCCGCTCAGCTGGAACGAAATCAAATCCCGCGCCCTCACCTTCAGCCGCACCTGGGCCGATGCCGCCCATGAAGACAGCCAGGGCAAGCCGTTCTGGATCGACTTTTTCGAGATCTTCGGCATCACCAACAAACGTGTCGCCACCTTTGAGCACGCCGTCAAAAAGCTGCCCGGCATGCACGCCAAGACCGACGGCTTTGTCGATCTGTTCTGGCCCGGCATGTTGCTGGTGGAGCAAAAGTCACGCGGCAAAAACCTCGACGCGGCACTGACGCAGGCACTGTCCTACTTTCCCGGCATTGCCGAGCGGGATTTGCCGCAGCTGGTCATCGTCTGCGACTTTGCACGTTTTCGGGTGCATAAGCTTGCCACCGGTGAGACCATCGAATTTGCCTTGAAAGACCTGCACAAACACATCAAGTTGTTTGGTTTTGTGGCGGGCTACAAGGTGCAGGAGATCAAGCCGCAAAACCCGGTCAACATCAAAGCCGCAGAGCGCATGGGCCGCCTGCACGACGCGCTCAAGGCCAGCGGCTACGCGGATCACCCGCTGGAAGTGCTGCTGGTGCGCCTGCTGTTTGGCCTGTTTGCCGACGACACCGGCATCTTCCAGCCCGCGCAGGCGTTTCGCACCTTCATTGAAGAGCGCACCGCCACCGACGGCTCAGACCTGGGGCCACGGCTGGCGCAACTGTTTCAGGTGCTCAACACCCCGGAAGACAAACGCAGCAAAAACCTGGACGAGCAGCTGGCGGCGTTTCCGTATATCAACGGCAAGCTGTTTGAAGAAGCGCTGCCCATGGCCGACTTCAGTGCCGCCATGCGTGAGGCGCTGCTTGATGCCTGCGCGCTGGACTGGTCGGCCATCAGCCCGGCCATTTTTGGCAGCCTGTTCCAGAGCATCATGGACAGCACCGACCGGCGCAACCTGGGCGCGCATTACACGTCGGAGGAAAACATCCTCAAACTCATCAAGCCGCTGTTTCTGGATGCGCTGTGGGCAGAATTTGACAAGGTCAAGGGCAACAAGAACCGGCTGTTTGATTTCCATAAAAAGCTGCGCACCCTGACCTTTTTTGACCCGGCCTGCGGTTGTGGCAATTTTCTGGTGATCAGCTACCGCGAGCTGCGTGAGCTGGAGCTGGCCGTGCTGCGCGCCTCGCACACCAGTGGGCAGATGAGTGTGGACGTGCACCAGCTCATCGGCATCAATGTCGATCAGTTTTACGGCATCGAGATTGAGGAGTTTCCGGCCCAGATTGCCCAGGTGGCGCTGTGGCTGATGGACCACCAGATGAACCTGCGGGTGAGCGAGGAGTTTGGCCTGTACTTCGCCCGCATTCCGCTGCGCACCTCGCCGCACATCGTCCATGGCAATGCGCTGCGGGTGGACTGGAATGAGGTGATTCCGGCTGAGCGTTGCAGTTTTGTGTTGGGGAATCCGCCGTTTGTGGGCGCCAAGTTCATGGACGATGCGCAGCGTGAAGACACCCGGCGGGTGTTTGCGGGCATTGACAACGCGGGCTTGCTTGACTTTGTGGCGGCTTGGTATGTGAAGGCAGCCAACTACCTGAAGTCCGTACACCCGGCGCTGGTTGAAGAGACTCCGGCGCGGGCGGCGCAGATGCCGGGGGCTCATACGCTTCGCTTTTTGAAATCGCCCCCAACATCCGCACCACCCACGCCTCATGGGATGGGCGAAGCCCATGGGAGTCAAGTCCGCTGCGCCTTCGTCTCCACCAACAGCATCACGCAGGGTGAACAGGTCGGCGTGCTCTGGGGCTGGCTGCTGGCGCAAGGCGTACACATCCACTTTGCGCACCGCACCTTTCGCTGGAGCAATGAGGCATCAGGCAAAGCCGCCGTGCATTGCGTGATCATTGGTTTTGGTCTGCAAGACTTGCCCGGCAAGGTGATCTTTGAATACGACGACATTCGGGGTGAGCCACATGCCGTTCAGGCAGCCAACATCAATCCCTATTTGGTGGATGCGCCCGATGTGGTGTTGCCACGCCGCTCGTCGCCCATTTGCGCCGTGCCTGACATCGGCATTGGCAACAAACCCATCGACGATGGCAATTACCTGTTCAGCACCGAAAAGCGAGATGCCTTTATTGCAGCGGAACCCGCCAGCGCCAAGTGGTTTCGCCGCTGGTTGGGGGCGGACGAATTCCTGAACGGCTATGAGCGCTGGTGCCTGTGGCTGGGCGACTGCCCTCCCGCCGAACTTCGCGCCATGCCAGAGGCCATGAAGCGGGTGCAAGCGGTCAAAAACTTCCGTCTGGCCAGCAAAAGTGCGCCGACGCAAAAACTTGCCCAAACGCCGACCCGGTTTCACGTTGAGAACATTCCATCAGCCCCCTATCTGGTGTTACCCGAGGTGTCCTCTGAGCGGCGACCGTTCATACCGTTCGGGTTTGAATGCCCCGACACTTTGTGCAGCAATCTGGTCAAACTTGCGCCTGATGCCACCTTGTACCACTTCGGCATCCTCTCCAGCACCATGCACAACGCCTGGGTGCGCACCACCTGTGGTCGGCTGAAAAGCGATTACCGCTACTCCAAAGACATCGTCTACAACAACTTCCCCTGGCCAGAATTTCCCGAAAGTTCAGAGCAAAACAAGGCTCTAGCCCGCATAAACAAAGCACAATTAGCTATTGAAACCGCAGCACAAACGGTGCTCGACGTGCGCGCCAAGTTCCAGTCTGGCGACCAGCCTGCCACGCTGGCTGACTTGTATGACCCGCTCACCATGCCGCCCGAGCTGCTGAAAGCACATCAAAAACTCGACACCGCCGTGGACAAGGCCTATGAGGCCAGCGGCGGCAAAAAGAGCTACAAAAATGATGCCGAGCGCGTCGCCTTTCTGTTTGAGCTGTACCAAAAGCTCACCAGCCTGCTGCCTGCCGAGAAGCCAAAACACAAACGCACACCAAAGGGCGCATAAAGCTCCATTACGGAACCTGTTGCTGTAAAATCGAGCAACCACAACAAGGAACGAAAATGGCCATCAACGTCAAACTCTCAGAAACTTTGGTAGACCAGGCAAAGCTCTACGCCAGCGTTGAACACCGTTCGGTGCCAAAGCAAATTGAATACTGGTCGCAGATTGGCAAGATCGCTGCCGAAAATCCGGATTTGTCATTCAGCACCATCCAAGCGATTTTGCGGGCTGATCAGGAAGAGCCCATTGGCGAATACCAGTTTGGCTGATGCGTTTTCTTGTCACGCCCACCTTTGACCGAACGGTCAAAAAATTGCACCGTCAGCAAAAGCTTGATCTTGATGCTGCGGTTCAAGCCATTGCTGCGGATACGGCAGCCGGAGAAGCCAAGGTCGGTGACCTGGCGGGTGTTCAGGTCTACAAGTTCAAAATGAGCGGCCAATTGTGCTTGCTGGCCTATCGTGTTCTCGATGAGGAAACCATCAAATTGCTGATGGCTGGCCCGCATGAGAATTTTTATCGTGATCTCAAGCGGCTCGACGCTTGAGTTTGCTCACGCAACCCACACACCCTCAAACGTCTGGTAAAGCGCACCAATATGTCCGACGACAAACCAAAGCCAAAGCGCAGTGCAAAATTGGCAACCACCAAGTAAAGTCACGGACCAGCAAGGAGCCACCATGACAAACACACAAGCACTTCGGCGGCAGATCGCCCAGCTACCCGCACTGGATCGCATTGCTTTGGTCGAACACATCTTGCAGGGCCTGGATGCACCCGACAAATCCATGGATGCCTTGTGGGCCAACGAGGCAGAAGCCCGACTTGCAGCCTACAAGGCGGGGCAAGTCAAAACCATTCCACTCTCCGAGGTGTTGGCCAAATACCGCGTGTCATGAACTTCAGTCTGCTACCAGACGCGCAGGCTGAGCTGGACGATGCCTTTCAGTGGTATGAAGCACAAACGGCAGGACTGGGAGAACGGTTTTTGGGCGAGGTGGTCACGCCTTTGGTTTGATTCAGCAATTTCCCAGTGCCTGGCATCCGCTCAGCCCAAGCACCCGGCGTTGCCGGTTGAAGCGTTTTCCCTATGGCGTGATCTACGCTCAGGTTGACGATGAGATTGTGGTGCTTGCGATTGCACATTTGCACCGCGAGCCCAACTACTGGTCAGGGCGATTGAATACAGATCGTCCACGGGATGACTAAGGGCTCAACGCCTGAACGGCCTCAAGCCACCACCACGCCCTCAAACACTGGGTACAGCGCATCCACCCAGCCGTCCACCTCGGCATCACTCACCTGCAGAAACGCCATACATTCGGCCCCATGGGCCAGCCATTCGCGCTGGTCCTTGACCC
>NZ_JAQTWM010000026.1:26324-40886 GCF_028689305.1 Rhodoferax sp.
GCCACCACCACGCCCTCAAACACTGGGTACAGCGCATCCACCCAGCCGTCCACCTCGGCATCACTCACCTGCAGAAACGCCATACATTCGGCCCCATGGGCCAGCCATTCGCGCTGGTCCTTGACCCCTTCGTGCTTGGCCACCAGGTGATCGGCGATGGCGGCAATCGCCACCAGATGGCGGACTTCCATGGCGACGCCTGAGTCGTTGAGCACGGAAAAATCATGGTGCAGGCGCACCGCATGGGCAATCACCTGCGGCAGGCGCCAGGTTCTGGCCACGATGGCGCCCACCACCGCGTGGTCGGTGCGGTGGGCGGCATTTTCGGTCTGGATGAAGGTGCGGTCCTGCCGCGCCATGGCTTCGACCAGCGTGCCGCTGTAGCCGCGCAGGCCTTGCAGCATGACCGGGATGCCGACATGAAAGAACAGCCCGCAGGTTTTGGCCACTTCCACATCCACGCCGTACATCTGGCGGGCGATGTGGGCCATGGCCAGGGAGCGGCGGGTGGAGGATTCCCAGAAGTGTTCGATCAGCGACGGGTCAATGCGGATGGCGTGGCGCAGCAAAAAGCCGGTCAGCACCGAGGCGGTGGGTTTGACGCCGAGCATGGACACCGCCTGCGCCACCGAACTCACCGGCTCGCGGCGTGCATACAGCGGGCTGTTGGCAATGCGCAGCAGCGCCGCGGTCATGGCCACGTCTTCTTCGGCAATGGCCGCAATGGCCTGCGGGTCCGGGTCAGGCCGGTTCAGCTCGTTTTGCAGCTGCACCAACAGCTGCGGGCAGGGTGGGATGACGATGTCCTTGACGGGCCCCGCCTCGCGGGCGTGATCGAGTTCGCGGTTGATGTCGGCGGCTGGCATGCTTGAATTTCTCCTGCACACCATTATCGGGACATACTGCAAGCTTCGATTGGACCCTTCACGCCGTGCGCCGCTGATCTACAACAGTGGACCCACCTGCCAGGTACTGGCCCATCGCCTCGGCGCTGAGGGCGCGGGAAAAACGGTATCCCTGCAACTCATCACAGCCCAGCGCCTGCAATTGCTCGGCCTGGGCCTGGGTTTCGACCCCTTCGGCCACCAGGCGCAGCGACAACGCATGGCCCAGTGCAATGATGGAGCGCACGATGGCCAAGTCCGCCGGATCGTCCATCATGGTGCGCACAAACGACTGGTCAATCTTGAGCTCATCAATCGGAAACCGGCGCAGATAACTCAGGCTGGAGTAGCCGGTGCCAAAGTCGTCAATCGACAACTGCAGGCCCAACGCCTTGATGGCGGCTAGTTTTTCAATGGCGCTGGCAGCGTCTGCCATCAGGTGGGATTCGGTGATTTCCAGCACCAGACGGGTCGGGTCACAGCCGTGGAACTCGATGCTCTGGCGCACGGTGGCCACCAGGTCCGGGGCGGCCAGTTGGGCGGCCGACAGGTTGATCGACATGTCCAGCGCCCCATAGCCCTGCGCCTGCCAGACGGCTTTTTGCCGGCAGGCCTCGTTGATCACCCAACGGCCGATGGGCTGGATCAACCCGCTTTCTTCGGCAATGGGAATGAAGCTCGCTGGCGAAATCGGACCAAGTTCGGCGCTGTGCCAGCGCAGCAGGGCTTCCATACCGACGATTTGCTGGGTCTGGGCATCCACTTGGGGTTGGTAGTTCAGCGACAGTTCACCCCGCTCCAACGCCAGCCGCAGGTGCTGTTCCAGCGTCTGGCGCTCACGGTTGGCCCAGTCGATCGACGGCTCAAACTCACGCGCAGCGTCGCGGCCGGCCGACTTGGCCTCATACATGGCGGCGTCGGCGCGGCGCATCAATTCATCAAGGTCATGGCCATCGTTGGGGTAGATCGCGATGCCGACGCTGCACGACACATTGAGCGCATGCCCGTGCACATGGTGCGGCTGGCGGATCAGCGGAATCAGGCGATGCTCGGCCTGCCAGCGCGCCTGGCTGCTGTCCTGCAAGTCGCGCAGGATCACCACAAATTCATCCCCACCGAGGCGGCTGACCATGTCGCCCGAACGCACCGCCTGCTGCAGGCGCTGCGCCACCGACTGCAACAACCCATCCCCAATGTGATGGCCCAGGGTGTCGTTGATGATCTTGAAGCGATCCAGGTCAATGAACAGCACCGCCACACACTCGCCGCTGCTGCGCGCCTGTGACAACACCGCGTCGAGGGTTTCGACACACAGCGCCCGGTTGGGCAGCTCGGTCAACACGTCATGCTGGGCCAGAAACTTGACCCGCGCCTCGGTGCGTTTGCGGTCGGTGATGTCAATGGAAATGCAGATGTAGTGAGAGATCGCTTCCTGGTGCGACGACTCCCGCAACGCCGAGACCATCAGCCAGGCCGGATAGGTCTCGCCGCTGCGTTTGCGCAGCAACACCTCACCCTGCCATTCGTTGCGCTGGTCAATCACCCGGGTCATCTCTTCGAGCTGGCTGGCATCACTGCCATCGCCTGCGCCCATCAGGCGCTCCAGGTGTTCACCCAGCACCTCGTAATAGTCATACGAGGTGGCACGGCAATAGGCGCGGTTGACACTGATCACCTGCTGCTGGCCGTTCATGATGATGATGCCCTCGGTGGAGGCTTCAAACACCTTGGCCCACAGCTCCATGCGCTGTTCCATGATCTTGAGCATGTTGATCGGCGTGAAGGTGGTCAGCACTGCGTCCTGCCCCTGAAAACTCAAGCGGCGCGCCGACAACACGGCCCAGGACGACTCACCCGCGCCGAGCCAGCGCACCTCGAACTCGTCCACCCGGTCGCGATCAGCCAGCTGCTGGAAGAATCTGGCTCGCACGCCGGGCTCCAGGCCATGCAGCCAGGGGTCGGTGAGGCAGCCACCCAGCCAGGGCTGGGCCGGCCTGTTGGCATGCAGCACCTGGTGGGCTGGGATCGAGGTCACCACCATCGCAATCGGAATCGACTCCAGCAGCTCCAGCTGTGCCTGACCCGCGCGGGCATTGGCGGCCAGCTCCTGGTGGATCAGGCGGTCCTGGTCCAGTTGCGCCAGCATGCCGTTGAAGGTGTCCACCAGATGACCAATCTCGTCCTGGCTGTGCCACTGGGCACGCAGGTTGTAGTTACCGCTGTGGCGCACATCGTCGGCGACGCTGGCCAGCTGTTTGAGCGGGCGGGCAATCAGCCGGGCCACGATGAACACCAGCCCCAGAATGCCGGTCAGCAAGGCCAGCGACGTGCCCAGATGCAGCCACATCTTGGCAAACAAGGCAGCCACCCGCGCATCCAGCAAGCCCTGCAGCGCCTGCGCCGAGGTGACCCAGGCCAGGTTGAGCGCGTCCAGGGTGTCGCCATAGGTCGACTGGAACAGCGTCAGATCACCCGGCACGATCCCCTGCTCGGAAAAACGCTGCACCATGGCCAGCACCAACCCGAGCTGCTGGTCCAACACCAGTTGGCGCGCCTGCAACTGGTCCTTGAGCGCCGGGCTGCCGGCGGCATAAGCCTGCTGGTAGTCCGAACGGATGCCCTGGCGGATGGCGTCCAGCCGCCCGGCCAGGATCAGCAGCGCCGTGCTGTGCTGCGACGCAGCAGCTGGCGGCAGCTGACGCTGCAGCGCCTGCGCGGTGTCAAACAGCACCTCCACCAGCTCCGGGAACCGCAACACCTGCAAGGACATGTTGTAGTAGCTGTCCAGGTCCGGGTCGAGGATCAGGTTGGATTGGTTGCCCACCGTGGTGATCAGGGCGCGCGCGCTCTGGATGGCTGGCCGCGGCGAAAACTGCCAGGTGGCTGCCGCTGCCGGGGGAGCCTGCAGACTGCTCACAAAGGCCTGGCTGTCGGCCTGGGCCTTGAGCTCGGTATCCAAACGCCCGCGCAGCTCGTCAAGCTGGGCACGCCGCTGTGGCAGGTCCACCCGCGCCAGGCTCGGGGTGTTGACCAGCGGCATCAGCAGGTCGCGCACCGCGTTGCTGTAGGCCACCCCCACCATTTCCTTGCGGGCAAAGTCAATGGCCAGGTATTTTTCGTTGATCAGGATGCCCGAGATGTAGATCACCGCCGTCAGGTCCAGCAGGTAGATCAGGATCAGCTTGCGGCTGACACTCAGCCGCCCCAGCCAGACACTGATCGCCCTGAAGACCTGACTGAACGGCACGGACATCCGATCTGGTCCGCCGGTCACACCGGGCTGGGCACCAGGAAGTCGCGGCTGATGTGGGCGCCCAGGTCATTGATCCGGTCCAGGAACTGGGTCAGGTAGGCGTGCAGGCCGGTGGCGAGAATTTCGTCAATGCGGCCGTATTGCAGCTCGGAGCGCAATTTGCCGGCGCGGCGCTGGGTTTCGCTGGAGGCGTCATTGGCCACCATGCGCAGATTGCCCACCACTTCATTGAGGCTGGCATGCAGGGAGCGTGGCATGTCCGGGCGCAGGATCAGCAGCTCGGCCACACGCTCGGGCCGGATCACGTCGCGGTAGACCTTGCGGTACACCTCAAAGCCGCTGACACTGCGCAGGATCGCGCTCCAGTGGTAGAAGTCGTACTCCTGGTCCTTGCCGTTGGCGGTGCCGTAAAAGTCGCTCTCGACCGCGTGAAACTTCACATCCACCAGGCGCGCGGTGTTGTCGGCACGCTCCAGGAAGGTACCCAGGCGCATGAAGTGCAGCGCCTCGTCCATCAGCATGGTGCCCACCGTCACCCCGCGTGACAGGTGCGAGCGGAACTTGACCCACTCGAAAAACTGGCCCGGGTCGGCCTCGAACTCGCCGTCCTTGACCATGCGCCGGACTTCCAGCCAGGTCTGGTTTTGTGTCTCCCAGACCTCGGTGGTCAGGGTGCCGCGCACGGCGCGGGCGTTTTCCCGCGCAGCGCTCAGGCAGGACAGGATGGAGGACGGGTTGCTTTCGTCCTTCACCATGAAGTCCATCACCTCGCGGGCGGTGATGTCGGCGTATTTCTGCTTGTAGGCCGGCAGCAGTTCGCTGATGCTCAGCAGCCCCTGCCAGCCAGCCAGCGCCACTGCCTGCGATTGCGGCAGCAGCGAGGTCTGGTAATTGACGTCGAGCAGGCGGGCGGTGTTTTCGGCGCGCTCGGTATAACGATTCATCCAGAACAGGTGGTCGGCGGTGCGTGACAACATGGTGGCTCCCTTGTGATGGCGTGAGGGTGGTGACGTGGCGGGCCAGGTCTCAGCCAGCCTGGCGTTGCGACTGGGCGGGCGCGGCAGCGGGCAGCTGGTCGGGGTGGTCGTCCTCCAGCACCCAGGTGTCCTTTGTACCGCCGCCCTGTGACGAATTGACGACCAGCGAGCCCTCTTTCAGCGCCACCCGGGTCAGGCCGCCGGGCACCATCTGCACCGTCTTGCCCGACAGCACATAGGGCCGCAGGTCGATGTGGCGTGGCGCAATGCCGCTTTCCACAAAGGTCGGGCAGCTCGACAAGCTCAGCGTGGGCTGGGCGATGTAACCCGTGGGGTTGGCCTGCACCGCCTGGCGGAACGTCTCCACCTCGGCCTTGGTCGCCGCCGGCCCGACCAGCATGCCGTAGCCGCCCGCACCATGCACTTCCTTCACCACCAGGTCTTTCATGTTGGCCAGCACATAAGCCAGGTCATCCTTGTGGCGGCACATGTAGGTAGGCACGTTGTTGAGAATCGGCTTTTCACCCAGGTAAAACTCGATCATCTTGGGCACATAGGGGTAGATCGACTTGTCGTCGGCCACCCCGGTGCCCACACCGTTGCAGATGCTCACATGGCCGGCGCGGTAGACGTCGAGCAGGCCGGCACAACCCAGGGTCGAGTTGGGGCGGAACACCTTGGGGTCAAGAAAATCATCGTCCACCCGGCGGTAGATCACGTCCACCCGCTGCGGCCCGCGGGTGGTGCGCATGTAGCAGAAGTTGTCCTTGACATACAGGTCCTGCCCTTCCACCAGCTCCACGCCCATTTGCTGGGCCAGGAACGCGTGCTCAAAATAGGCGCTGTTGTACATGCCGGGCGTGAGCACCACCACGGTGGGTTCGGCGGTGGTGGCCGGGCTGCTTTCGCGCAGGGTTTCCAGCAACAGATCGGGGTAGTGGGCAATCGGCGCCACCCGGTGGGCGGAAAACAAGTCAGGAAATAGCCGCATCATCATCTTGCGGTTTTCCAGCATGTAGGACACACCCGAGGGCACGCGCAGGTTGTCTTCCAGCACGTAGTACTCGCCTTTGCCTGCGGCGTCGGGGGCGCGCACCATGTCGATGCCGGAGATGTGGGAATACACCTGGTTGGGCACGTCCACCCCGATCATCTGGGGCCGGAACTGGGCATTGCGCTCGATCTGCTCACGCGGGATCAGGCCAGCTTGCAGGATCTCCTGCTCGTGGTAGACGTCGTGCAGAAAACGGTTCAGGGCGTTGACGCGTTGGGTCAGGCCACGCTCCAGGCTACGCCACTCATGGGCCGGGATGATGCGTGGAATCAGGTCAAACGGAATCAGCCGTTCGGTGCCGGCGCCGTCCTCGTCCTTGTCGCCATAGACGGCGAAGGTGATGCCGACTCGGCGGAAGATCATCTCAGCCTCTTCGCGCCGCTTGGCCATCATGTCACCAGGCTGGCGTGCCAGCCATTCGTCGTAGAGCTTGTAATGGTCGCGAACCTGCGCCCCGTGGGTGAAGAACTCATAGGGCAAACGGGTGTACATCTCGTCGAATTTCTGCATGAATATCTTCTCCTCATTCATCAATAGCAAGCTTCGGGCCAGCTGCCGCCATGAACCCGCGATCACGGCACCCGGTGATGCCAGTAACGCAGGTCCTGCTGCCGCTGGCATTGCACCGGATTGGCGCGCCACGACTGCCAGGTGATGGCACCACAATGAGGCGTATCCACCACCGGGATATGGTGTTCAGCATAACGCACCAAAACCGGGCCGGCCGGATGGCCAAACCGATTTCTGTAACCCGCCTGCACCAAAGCCATGCGTGGCCGCACGGCCGCCAGAAAACCGGCGCTGCTGGAGGTTTTGCTGCCATGGTGGGGCACCAACAGCACGTCGGCCGGCAACATGGCTGGCTGGGTGGCCACCAGCCGGGCTTCCTGTGCCTGCTCAATGTCACCCGCCAGCAAAACCGCCTGTTGGCCGTTGCTGATGCGCAGCACACAACTCAGGGCATTGGTCTGGTGTGCCATGCCGTAGTCAGCCGCCTGGGGGTGCAGCACCTCCACGCTGACCCCGTCCCAGACCCAGTGCTGGCCGGCCAGACAAGGCGTGGCTGGGCGTAACAGTTGCACGGCGTTGTCCGCTTCCACCGAACTCAGCAGGGTGGCCTGCGGCTGCATCATCAGCACGGCGGCCGCACCGCCGGTGTGGTCACTGTCACGGTGGCTCAACACCAGGGTGTCGAGCGACACGCCCAGGGCGCGCAGCAGTGGCACCAGCACGCGGTGGCCGGCGTCACTCTCGCGGCTGAAACGCGGGCCGGCGTCATACAACAGCGCATGGTGCGCGGTGCGCAGCAACACCGCATTGCCCTGGCCAATATCTGCCGCCAGCAGCTCAAACTGGCCCACGGGCGGGCGCGGCGCCTGCCACAACAACACCGGCAACAGCAAGGGCAAGCCGCACAGCCGCAGGTGCCAGGGCAGCCGCATGGCCAGCAAGCCGCCGCCCAGCACCCCGGCCAGGCCGGCCCACCACGGCGCCTGGGCCACCGACCACACCGCCCAGGGCCAGGCCGCCAGCCAGCGCAGCACCGCCGCCAGCAGCGCGGCAGCATCCCCGGCCAGCGCCCACAGACCCGGCACCAGCACGCCGAGCATGGCCAGTGGCGTCAGCACCAGGGTCACCCACGGGATGGCCAGCCCATTGGCCACCAGCCCGACCAGCGACACCTGGCCAAACAGCAGCAGCGTCAGCGGCGTGAGCGCCAGGGTGATCACCCATTGCTCCCGCAACATGGCAAGAAATCGGTCTTTAGCCCGGATGTTTCCTGCCTGAATAGCTCCTGAATCTGTAGCAAACAAAATGCCGACCGCGACAAAGCTGAGCCAGAATCCGGCTTGCAGCAGCGCCCACGGGTCCACAACCACCACCACCGCACAAGCCAGCAGCCAGACCAGTGGCCAGGGCCAGCGCCAACCGGCCAGGCGCAAGGCCCCCACCGTAGCCAGCATCAATACCGTGCGCTGCGCCGGCACACCCCAGCCACTGAACAAGGCATAAGCAGCGGCCAGCAGCACCCCACCGATCAGCGCCGCGCTAGGCGCGGGCAGCCACAGGCACAGGCGTGCCGAACGGCGCCAGACAGCGGCCAGCAACGCCGCAGCCAGCCAGGCAAACAGCGTGATGTGCAGGCCCGAGATGCTCATCAAATGCGCCACACCGGTGGCCCGGAACACGTCCCAGTCAGCGCGTTCAATCGCACCCTGGTCACCCACCACCAGGGCAGCGATCAGGCCGGCGGCCTGGGGCTCGGCCACGCGGGCAAAAATGCGTTCACGCAGTTGTTGGCGCGCCCACTCGACCGGGTGGCGCCAGCCCATGGCCAGGCGTTCGGGCGGCGGGTCCTTCGGGCCGGCGCGCACATAACCGGTGGCCTGCACGCCCTGCTCCCACTGCCAGAGTTCGTAGTCAAAGCCGTGCGGGTTGATGCCGCCATGCGGCGCCTTGAGCCGCACCGTGAACTGCCAATGTTCACCGGCCTGCAGCGGCGCCGGCTGGCGCTGCAATTCGCCCACCAGCTCGCCCGGACCATCGCCGCGGGCAAACACCCCCGAATACCAGGCCAGCTCCAGCCGGCGCGGCAACACCACCGGCTGCCCTTGCAGCTGGGCAGACAGCGGGTCAAAACGAAAACGCACACCGCCCTCAAAGGGCTGCGGCAAGGCCGCCACCACACCACGCACCACGAGGTCACGCCCCTGCAGCTCGGGGGCCAGCGCCGTGTTTGCAAAACGGCTGGCACGCAGCCCGGTCAGGCCAAACGCCAACGCCGAAAAACACAGCATGAGCACCAGTTCCCGCCCCTTGAAGACATCATTTTTAATAGCGAGAAGTGCAATGAATACAAGGGCTAGAGCCACAAAAGACGCATAAACCGGGGCCAACCACAAGACCGCCTGCTGCAACTGCCAGGCGCTGCCCAGCACGGTGCCCAGCAAGGCTGGCCACAACGGCAGGTGTCTAAATGTGGGGCTCACGAAGCAACAATTGCAATTGCGCCAGCAACACGTCACGCAAGGCCGTCAGCTGCGGCAACTGCTGCTGCACGATCTGGGTCTGCCCCTGGGCCTTGAGGTCACACAGGTACGCCGCCAGATCGTGAACCTGCTGGTGCAGGTCAACCAGTTCATCCACGGCGGCATAGCCGGCCAGCCGGGCCAGCCCCCCCGAGGACAACCACTTGCCCACATGGCAGTGCTGGCTGTTGAGCGGCACCAGGGCCTCGGCTTCCCCCTTGAGGAAGGCCACCATGGCGGCGACCCAGGCGCGGTGTTCCACTGCAGCAAACAGCAGCGGCAGATCACCACGCGGCACCGCCGCCACGCCGTGCCACAGGGGTTCACCCGGCCAGGCGGCGACCCAGGCGGGCAGGTCCTGCGCCGGCATCGGGCGGGCGATGCCGTAACCCTGGGCCAGTTCGCAGCCCAGCAGCAACAGCAACTGGCCATGCGCCACGGTCTCGACGCCCTCGGCAATCACCTGGCGGTGAAATGACGCCGCCAGGTCCAGCACCCCGAGCAGGATCGACAGGTCATCCGGGTCATCGAGCATGTCGCGCACAAAACTCTGGTCCACCTTGAGCTGGGTGACCGGCAGGCGTTTGAGGTAGGTCAGCGACGAGTAGCCGGTGCCAAAGTCATCGAGCGCGTAGTCCACGCCCAGCTCGCGGCACTGGGCCATGACCTCGGTGACATGAGCCATGTCTTCCAGTGCACTGGTTTCCAGCACTTCCAGCTTCAGATCCTGCGGATGGACCTGGGGGTGCGCCTGCAGCGCCGAGCGCAGATCGTCGACAAAACCGGCCTGCTGCAACTGCCTGGCACCGATGTTGACACTGACCGTCAGGCGCAGCCCCTGAGCCAGCCAGTGCACCATCTGCGTCAGGGCGGTCTGGATCACCCAACGCCCCACCGCGACTGCCAGCGGGTGGTTTTCAATCAGCGGCAAAAACGCCGCTGGCGCCAGCAGACCCAAGTGCGGGTGCTGCCAGCGGATCAAGGCTTCGGCCCCGACCACCTGGCTGGTGCGCATGTTGACCTTGGGCTGGTAATACAGCACCAGCTCCTGATTGGCCAGCGCCAGCTGCAGGCGCTGCACTTCTTCCAGCTGACCGCGCAACTGGCGGTCCTGCTCGGCATCAAACACCTGATAGCGGTTTTTGCCAGCCTGTTTGGCCTGGTACATGGCCTGGTCGGCCTGGCGCAGCAGTTGTTCGGCGTCGACCTCCTGGCTCTGCGGAAACAGCGTGACGCCGATGCTGGCCGACACCCGCAGCATGCGCCCATCCACCTTGGCCGGTGAATCCACGGCCAGCAACAAACGCTCGATCAGCGAGGTGCTGGCTGCCAGCCCGTCCACATCCATCAGCACCACGACAAATTCGTCACCGCCCAGGCGGGCCAGGGTGTCGCCGTCACGCAGGGTCTGCTTCATGCGGCTGGTCACGGCCAGCAACAGCTGGTCACCCACCGCATGGCCGTAGCGGTCATTCACGGCCTTGAAACCATCCAGGTCCAGGAACGCCAGCACCAGCTTCTGGCCGCGCCGCTGCACTTGTGGCATGGCCTGGCGCAGACGGTCAGCCAACAGCACCCGGTTGGGCAACCCGGTGAGTGCATCAAAATGGGCCAGGTGTTCCAGCTCGCGCTCGTGCTGCTTGGCGGCAGTCACATCCACATACAACGCAACAAAGCCCCCCTGAGGCAGCGGCATGGCCCGAATGTCCAGCGTGATGCCGGTGGCCAGCGTGCGCTCGCCATGAACAGCCGCCAGCTGGTCAATCTGCGCCAGACGCCGCTGCACCAAGGTCTGAACGTCACCGGGTCCGAAATCCCCACGCTGCGCGCCAAAACGGATCAGGTCTTCAAACCCCAGGGCCGGTTGCGCCAGCAGTTCGTCAGGCAGGGTCAGCAGTGACTGGAACTGGGCGTTGAACGCCACCACCCGCAGTTCGGCATCCACCACCAGCACGCCGCCGGGAAAGTTGTCGATGATGGTGGCCAGCTGGTCGTTTTGCTGTTGCAGGCGCAGTTCGGTCGATTGCAGTGCGGCTACCTGCAGGCTCAGGGTTTGCGCACGAGCATCGAGTTCGCGCTGGTTGTCCTGCAGCAGCCTGATCATGGCCTGCTGGCTGCTGGCCAGTTGCGCCACCTCGGCTACGCTGCTGTGGATCGGTGGGCCGGGCTGGAAATCCAGTTGGCCAATGCGTTGACTGGCCGCTGCCAGCGCCTCCAGCGGCCGCGTCAGCCGCAGGGTGCCGGCGTGGATCAACCACAACGACAACATCAACGCCAGCAACAACGCCAGGCCAAGGGCCAGCATGATCGGCCCCCAGGCCGGTGCAAAGTCGCTGGCCGGAGCCAGCACCAGCACCCACAGGTGCTGCTGTCCCAAGGGATAGTCGCGCGCACTGATCAGCCAGTCGCTGCCACCCGACGCGTAGGCCAGCGCCCCCGCAGGTTGGCGCTCGGCGCGCTGCCAGCGTGCCAGCCCGTCACGCAACGCGGTCAACCCGAGTTCAGCCGCAGGTTTGAGCACCTGTTGGTGCCAGTCTGCTTCGGCCATGCCAGCGGGCGCAGACGGCAGCGCCAGCACCCGAAGATCGTCACTGACCACCAGCGCCAGGCCATGCGTGCTCACCTTGGCCTGCATGGTGGCGCGCGACAGGTCACGCAGGGTCAGGTCCACTCCCAGCACAAAGTCGCGGCCGTCGGCCAGCCGCCAGCGCGACGAGGCGGTGATACCGGGGTCACCGGTGGTGAACAGGCTGTAAGGCGCGGTCCAGTAAACCGCCTGCTCCGACAGCAGCGACTGTGCCCCCAGGTACCAGGGCCGCAGACGCGGGTCATACAACTGATCACCCCAACGGGTGGCCAGCGTGCCATCGGGCCGATGGTCGATCAACCAGTGCCGCCGCGGGCCCCATTGGGGAATGTCCGTCATGCGATTGCGCCAGGAACCGTCACTTTGCTTGAGCAGCAGCCAGCCCTGGCCGGCAGACGTGCCTGCCACCACCGAGGTCAGCTGTGGCAGGGTGCGCAGCACCGGCTGGAACACCTGGTTGAAGGCCTGCGGCGAGGCCAGATCAGGTGCTGCGCCGTTGAGCCAGCCACGCCCCATGCTCAGCAGCCGCTGCGGTGGCATGAACACCTCGTTGAGGTCCACCTGCACCCGCGACACCGTGGCATCAAACTGGTCGCGGGCAATACGCTGCGCCATCGGCAGCAGGCCCAAGCCGACAAAACCAGCCGCCACCAGCAGGGTCGTCACCACCACCAGCACCCCTGCGCGGCGCAGCATGAACTGGCGCAGGGGCTGGCCGGTGGGTTGAAGCTGGGTCATGGGGATGGCAGGTTGAAACGGCCGGCGGCATCAGAGCGTGCGAACCTGCGACAGATCGGGTCGCGCCAGCCAGGCAGCCAACTCGTCGGCCAGCTGCGTGCTGGCGGCCACCGCGGTGGTCCAGGCCTTGACGCGCCCGGCCAGGTCGGCACCGTAATGGGTGAAATCGGTGCGATCGGGCAGCTTGCCATGGGGCAGGGTCCTGACCCAATCCGGGTCTGGGGCCAGCAGCAGCATGTTGTCCAGGAAGGGGGTGGCCGGGTGGCGCCAGCGCAGGTGTTTGTCCAGCCAGCCGGGCACCACACTTTGCTGGAAATGCGGGTACAACACCAGATTCGCCGGCTCTTGTGAGCATTTTTGGCCTCCAGCCCGGGTGGAATCTCCCTCTATAGCTACTTTTTCGATAGCATTCGACCAATTCAGGTGCAGGTGATAGTCGGTCACCCCACCGTCCCAGTAGGCACCGTCGGGTGCCCCGGCAATGTCATGCACGGCCCGCAGCACAAACGGGATCGAACAACTGGCCTGCAAGGCGGCCTGGAAATTGCCCTCGGTCAGGCCCACCTGGTGCGTCGGGTAGTCACGGCTGTCAAACGGCAGGCGGCTCAGTTGCGCCGGTGCCGTCGGCATCGGGCTGGAAAACACCACCCGTTCCAGCCAGGCGCCGAGCGCCCGGCGTGCCAGCAGATTGCTCAAAAATGCACCGCCATAACCGAGCGCCGTGCGCCAGCCCTGTTCACGCGCCAGCAGACCGCGCCCATGCGAGGTCAGCACATGCAGACGGTAACGCGGGTGCTGCAGCAGCTGGCTGATCTGGCCGCGGTAAAAGGCCTGCAGGTTCTGCCCGAACAGGGCGCTGACACGTTCGGGTGGTGGCCGGGTTTCACCGGGCAGCAGGGGGTAGTCCTGGTGGATGTAATCGTGCTCCAGCCGCTGCAAGGCCGCCACCGGGTCCGGCAGGCAGGCGGTGGCCATGCGCCAGGCGCCAATCGAGGCGCCCACCAGGTCCACACGCTGGCTGGACTGGGGCAACCACTGGCCAAAAATGAAGCGGTCCAGCGGCCCGAGGATCAGGCCCTTGGGGCCGCCGGCCGCCGCAGCCACTGCGCCGATGTGCTGGCTTTGCAGGCCGTGACGGTGCAAATGGGTCAGCGCTGTCGGGCCGGCATACAGGCGCAGGGCTTTCATGACGGCTGCCTCATGACACACCCACAGCATCGAAAGGACAAGGAAAAACCAGACATGTTTGAAGGTCTTCTGGCGATGAACAAGCGGGCAACTCGAAGCGAGTCTGGACGACCCTATTTTGAATGTATTTTGATGGACAAACCAGGGGCGTTGCAAACCATGTGCCGGTTATCATGTCTGGCATCCAACTGATGTCGTGAAGGAAACGCTGTGAACCAACTGAAAATCTCTACCCGCTTGGCCACTCTGATCACCGTCATGGGACTGCTGCTGGTACTCATTGGCGGCTTTGGTCTGTACGGCATGACCCAAAGTGACGATGCACTGGACAAGATGTACAACGGCCCCGTGAGCCAAGTTGCCCAGATCAGCGAACTGCGTTACCTGACCTTGCGCAATCGGCTGGTGATTGCCAATGCGGTGATCGAGCAGACCGCCGAACGCAGCGGCAAAAGTGTCTCCGAGGTGGAGGCCAACCTCGCCCAGATCTCCAAAGTCTGGACCACCTACATGGCTACGCCCATGCCCCCGGATGAAGCCAGGATGGCCAAGGGCCTTGACGACAAGCTCAACCGCCATATCAAGGAAGGTGTGACCCCGACCCTGGCGGCCCTGCGTGCCAACGACTACAAGGAGGCCCATCGCCTGGTGGTCGAGGTGATCCGTCCCACCTTTGATGCCGCGCGCGAGCAGTCGGATGCCATGCTGAAATTCAACCTGGATGAAGCCAAGGCCAACTTTGAGGCGGAGAGTGCCCAGTTTCACACCATCCGCAATATCTCGATTGTGTCCATCGTGCTTGGTTTGTTGTTCTCCCTCGCCTTCGGGGTGGCACTGCTGCGAAGCATTACC
>NZ_JAQTWM010000117.1:0-2016 GCF_028689305.1 Rhodoferax sp.
TAGCCAGTCTCGTGCACAGTCATGCCGACTCGCCCACCATGAAGGCACTGATGCTTGGAAATCTGCTGGTGCAGTTGGGACTGCTCACAGCGGAAGTTGCCGGGTACGCCAACGGAGTCATCACCAGATTGTCCGGCGTGATACCAAATTCTGTCTTGCACCTGCTGCTGGCAGGCGGCTTTGCCTATTTCTGGATCAATGGCGGCAAGGCGCCGGCTCAGAACAACCCGTTGGGCGTCAATCCAAATAGCGACAAGCAGCTTTGAAAATTTTCACTACATGGAGAAAACAATGGAAAACAACTCACGTAAAAGCACTTTGGAGACCTACGCAAAATCATGGTCCGAGGCGGACACGTCGAAGCGATTGAAATTATTTGAACAATGCCTGAGCCCCGACTGCGTGTATACCGACCCGACCTCGCAAGTCATGGGATACGAGGAATTCTCTGGATATATGTCGGAACTTCAAAGGAACGTGCCCGGCGTCGCATTTGTACCCACCGAGCTTCAAAGCCACCATGACCGGAGTCTGATGCATTGGAACATGGTGGACGGCGAGGGGAAAATACTCTCTCAAGGAGCGAGTTATTTCTTGTACGGGGCCGATGGCCGCTTAAAGCAAATGACCGGTTTCTTTGATGCTGCCTGATACGGACCCCAACCCTTGTCCCCCAGCGCCGAATATACAAAGTACATTTTTGAGCTGATGGAGCCCATAGGCCCGCTACGGGCAAGCCGATTCTTTGGTGGTGTCGGGATTTCCCGTGACTCAGTGCAATTTGCCATGATCATGGGAAACAATTTGTACTTTGCAGTTGATCAGGACTCCCGGGGGAAATACGAGCAAGCGGGAATGCAGCCGTTTTCGTATATGACCAAGCGGGGGCGAGTTCAAGTACGCAAATATTTTGAGCTCCCTGAAACCGTTCTCACTGATTCGGAACAACTGCGACTCTGGGCATTTGAAGCCATGCGCATCGCTGGAAAAACAAAGCCGGTCAAAGCATCCGCCACAACTCGCCAATAGACTTGCAGCATCCAGCTCAGCATCCGAGCGCTATTTTTTTTGACGGCTTACTATCGATATTCCACGTGGAATTTATTCACTTTACGAATTTAACTGTGGTCAAAACGCCCAGGTGCCGGCCAGAAACGCCTGCTGGCGCGTGGGCAGCTGCATCAGCACGGCATCGCGCGGGCCGCCGGCCAGCCGCAGCCCGCCCTGCACTTGTACCCGGTCGCCCTTCCACAGCAGCGCGGCGGTGACCAGGTGGCCGCCATCCGCCGGGTGGTACAGCAGGTCCAGCGTGGGCTGCCAGCCCTCGTGCTCCCAGCTCAGGCGCAGGTACACATTGGCGCGGCGCAGGCTGGACGAGGCGCCCAAGGCATCGGCCTGCCAGGCCAGCTGGCCTGCCACCGCCGCCAGGGACACCCCCAGCAGCGGAAAACCCGCCAGCGCCTGATTGCGCCAGCGCCAGACGTCCCACTGACTGTCGGACAACGCCGTGCCGTCCCACCAGGCCTCAGTCAGCAGGCTGAACTGGCTCTCATGGGTCCAGGTGCCGCCCAGCAGCAGCTGGCTGGCCGGCCCCAGCGTGGCAGCCTGCCAGGGGGAACGGGCCGCCACGCCGGTCAGGGCGGACACATCGGCCACCTTGCTGTCATGGCGGCTGAGATAGCGCGCCGAAGCGTGCAACTCCAGCGCGTCGCTGGCCACCCAGGCCACGGCGCCGCCCAGACTGCCGCGGGTGTGGGCGCCGGTGCGGGCAAAACCATGCCAGTCCACATTGCCCTGGCGCCAGTACACCCGGGCGGCCAGTGCCGGCTCCTGCGCGCCGGCTTCGGCGCTGGGCTTGGTGGGGTTGACCCAGACCAGCGACCAGGCTGTGTCGGCATCAAAATGCTCGGCCATCAGCACCGGCCGCCCCTCGGCCAGCGTGCTGACCAGGGTGCGGCGCTCTTCCTGCTGGACCACATCGTTGGGGCGAAAGGCGTAACCCACGTCCCAGGCGAC
>NZ_JAQTWM010000117.1:2116-9033 GCF_028689305.1 Rhodoferax sp.
ACCAGGAACATGGGGTTGAGCCACTCCGGGGGCACCTGGCGTTCCTTGCGGTTGAGGTAGCGCACGTGCGTGGTCTTGTGGTTGCTCACCTGGTCGGTCAGCACCATCTCGGTCACCATGGTGGGCGCGGCGGGCTTGTCCATGACAAAACGCGCCTGTTTGGCCAGCTTGTCCGACAGCACATACAGGTCGGCGCGCACCGGCTCGCGGCGCGCCTTGCCGATCCACAGCTCGATGCGCTGGTAGGTCACGCCCTTGCGCGCTGCGTTCAAGCTCAGGTGCAGGCAGCCCGGGCTGGCGCCGGGGGCGGCGGCCTGGTCACAGGGTTCCTCGCCCACGAGTTTGCCGCTGTAGTCTTCGGCCCAGCTCATGGTGGCGATGTCGCCGGTGGAGGCGTCGCCCAGCAGCTTTTGCATGGGCGTGATGCGCAGCGGGCGCTGGCTGTCGGGCATCAACAGCCAGAAGTCGTCGCCCAGCATCAGCACCTTCTGGCCCTTCTCGGCCGGGCTTTGCATCAGCACCAGTGACTGGCGCCTGGCCTGGGCAAACACCTTGTAGCGGCGTTCCTTGTCAGGCGTGCCGTCGGCGTTGACCACGTTGATCTGCGTTTCCACCTGCAGGTTGTCAGCGCTCATGCGGAATTTGTCCGCGGCCTTGAGCAGGGTGGCGACGTCCTGCGCCTGGGCGGCGGCGCACAGGGTGACGGCAAGAAACAGGAGGTGTTTGGGTTTCATAAGGTTTTTCGGGCTCCAGCCCGCGTATTAAAACAACTTAATGCTATACATTATGTAGCAATATCAGGTATGCGCCAGGGCATCGACCACCGGCATGTGCACGGTCTTGCGCGCCACCCAGGCCGAGGCGGCCATGGTCAGCAGCACCATGGTGACGATGGTGGCCAGGTACATCCGCGCATCCACGGTGACGTACAGCGGGTAACCCACCGAGCGGCCAGGCGGCGGCGGCATCTGGATCTCCACCACATACAGCAGCATCGAGATGCCCAGCGCCGCCGCCGCGCCGGTGAGTGCGCCCACGCCGCCCAGCACCATGCCTTCAAGCGACAGGGTGCGCAGCAGCTGTCCGGGCAAGGTGCCCAGGGCGCGCAGGGTGCCGATTTCGCGGGTGCGCTCAATGATGGACATGGACATGGCATTGGTCACCACAAACAGCACAATCACGCCGATGATGATGCCTAGGGCGCCAAAGATACGGTTGTACAGGTTGCGCACCGCCTGGTAGAACACCGCCTGGTCTTCCCAGGTCAGCACCTTGAGGCCAGGGTGGGCGCCAGCCAGCCGCGCCTGCGCGGCTGGGATCTGGTCCATGCGGCTCAGAAACAGCCCCATGCTGGAGACTTTTTGCGTGGCCAGCAGTTTTTGCGCGGTGGCGATGTCGGTGTAGATCAGCCGTTTGTCGACTTCGGGCACCCCGGTGGAAAACACGGCCTTGACCCGCACGTCCAGCGCGTTGAGGGCGCCGTCGGTGGTGCTGGCCAGCAGGGTCAGGCTGCTGCCGGGCGCGGCTTTCAGGTTGCGCGCCAGCGCCTCACCCAGCATCACTTCGGGGTCTTTGGCGTTGCTGCTGAGCACCTCACCGTCCTTGAGCGTGAGGAACGGCCCTTTCACCGAAAACTCGCTGTCGGGCTCCACGCCCAGGCCAACCATCACCACCGACTTGTCGCCATTGCTGATCAGGCCGCTGAACTCCACGCGCGGCAGCACGGCACGCACGGCGGGGTCGGTGAGCAGTTGCGCGCGCAGCTCTGCGGCATTGTCCAGGCCGTGCTGCAAGGGGACTTCTTCGTCTTTGACAAACTGGTCGGGCTGGCCCAGCACCAGGTGGCCGGAGTCACGCGCCGAGGCTTCTGCCAGCGACTCGTAGGTGAACAGGGCAAAACCGCCGGCCAGCAGGATGCCCGCCGTGCCCAGCGCCGCGATCGACACCGTGACCAGCGAGCGGCGCCGGTTGCGCAAGGTGTTTTGCAGCGCAAATTTCAGCCACATCCAGTTTCCCGACGGACCAGTCCGCGACGTGACAAGCGTGGGAGCCATCTTCATGTTCATACCAGTTTTCCATCCAGCAGGGCCAGCACACGGTCGCAGCGGCTGGTTAAGCGGCTGTCGTGGGTGGCAATGACAAAGGCCGCGCCCTCGGCGTGGCCGCGTTCGCGCATCAGGTCCAGCACCTGGTCGGCAGTGTGCGAGTCCAGTGCGGCGGTGGGCTCGTCGGCAATCACCAGCTTGGGTGCCTTGATCAGCGCCCGGGCAATGGCCACCCGCTGGCGCTGCCCGCCCGACAGGGCGTCGGGCCGGTGGTGGGCGTGGTCCTGCAGCCCCACCGCCTTGAGCTGCGCCGCCACCCGTGCGCGCCGCTCCTCTGCCGGCACTCCGGCCAGGAAAAGCGGGTAGTCCACGTTTTCGGCCACGGTCATCACCGGCACCAGGTTGAAGCTCTGGAACACAAAACCCAGCGCGTCGCGTCGCAACAGCGTGCGCTGGGTTTCGTCCATGCCATTGACCGTGTGGCCACCAAACAGGATGTCACCGGTGTCGGGCGTGTCGATCAGGCCGCACAGGTTCAGGATGGTGCTCTTGCCGCTGCCCGAGGGGCCGGTCAGCGCCAGCAGCTCGCCGCGCTGCACCGAGAGGTCCACGCCCTGCAGCGCTGGGATCACATGGGCGCCCAGGTGGTAGGTCTTGTGCACGCCGTGTAATTCGACCACAGCTTGGTGCCGCTGGCTCATGATGTCAGCGCCTTGAGCTGGGCGCGGGCGGCTTCGGCCTGCGGCGCGTTGGCCCGGATCACCTCGTTGAGGTATTTGCGGGCCTCGTCGCTACGCTTGTCTTTGGCAGCCTGCCCTGCAGCCGCCAGCCAAACGTCGCCCCGAAACCCGAGCGGAGACTTGGCCAGCAGCGGGCTGGTGAGGATGTCACCCAGCAGCTTGGCGCCCCGGGCGCCCCGGTTCATGAAGCCCGGCACCGCCAGGAAGGTGTTGGCCGCCACAAAGCGCACCTCCAGTGCGGCGGGCACATCGTGCTGCACTGGCGCGTTATGGGCCGGTGTGAGCATGGCCAGTGCCTTGTCCAGCATGGCCAGACCGTCTTCGGCGTAGCTCATCTTTTTCCAGGGCAGCAGGGTGGTGTTGGCCTTCATCGACAGCGCCGAGCCGGCGTAGGCCATGAGCACCGGGTTGGTGGGTTCCATCTTGAGCAATGTGGCAAACGCCTCAGCTGACTTGTCGATGGCGCTGTCGTTGCCCTGGGTGGCCAGCAAGAACTGGTCAAACGCGGGCTGGAACTGCGTCTCCGGCACGGCCCAGGCGCTGGTGGTGAGCGCCAGCACGGCAGCGGCACTGGCCAGGCGGCGGGCAAATGAAGCAGGTTTGACAGACATAAAAAACTCCTGAAAAAAAGTGGTACCAATGACGGATGGGTTGAACTCTAGGCAAGCTCCCGGCGCCGCGCAGCAGCGCTGCGACGAAGTGCCGTGCCGTGGCGTCAAACGCCGCTGATCAGGCGCCAAAAGCGGGTCAGCGGCATCCGTGGGATGATCGAGTCCAACGCCATTTCGCCGCGCACCATGTCCGACGCCCTCATGCTCCGATCACTGCCGCTGTTTCCGCTGGGCACCGTGTTGTTTCCCGGGGGCTACCTGCCGCTGCAGATTTTTGAGGTGCGTTACCTCGACATGGTTGGCCGGTGCCATCAGGCCGGTGTGCCCTTTGGGGTGGCCACGCTCAAACGCGGCAGTGAAGTGCTGCGCGCCCCGGCTGACGGCCAGGACAGCGGCGCCGCTGACGCGCCGGTGTTTTACCCCGGTGGCACGCTGGCGCGCATCACCGCGCTGAGCCGCCCGCAGCCGGGGCTGATGCTGATCAAGTGCAGCGGCCTGCAGCGGTTTGGCATCCAGCGCCAGGAGCAGCTCAAACACGGCCTGTGGATGGCAGATGTGACACTGCTGCCCGACGACCAGCCGGTGCCCATTCCGGGCGACCTGCAGCCGGTGGCGGCCACGCTGAAGCGGGTGATCAACACCCTGCACGCCCAGAACACCGCGCCCGACCAGATGCCGATCCAGCCGCCCTACCAGCTCAACGACTGCGCCTGGGTGGCCAACCGCTGGTGTGAACTGCTGCCCCTGCCGCTGGAACTCAAACACCGTCTGATGCTGCTGGACAACCCGCTGGTGCGGCTGGAGCTGGTGAGTGACCTGCTGGAGCGCCACGGCATCCCCACCTGAACCCGGCACCAGATACAACTTGCAAATCAGGACGGTTTGGCCCACGATAGCGCCTGCCCCCGATTCACCCCCCGAAGTACACGCCATGAGCATCCGCTACACCAACGTCATCAACCACCTGCCCGAAACCAAAATGCGCCTGTTCCCCACCAAGGTGATCAACATCATCGGCGGGCCAGGCAGTGACAAGTCGCTGTATTCTGCGGCCATCGTGCTGTATCTGGAGCTGCACAACAAAACCGTGGAAACCATCCCCGACTACGCCAAGACGCTGGTCTGGCAGCAAAACCTGGAGGTGCTGAAAAACCAGTATTTCATCGCCCAGCGGCAGTTTGAGATGATCAACCTGATTGATGGTCAGGTGCATTTTCTGGTCACCGAATGTTCATTGCCCCAGGTGCTGTTCTACAACGAAAACTATGCCGACAACATCTGCGACGTGGCCAAGACGCGCGATCAGATCCTGGAGTGGTACCGCCAGCACGACAACATCAATATCCTGGTGCAGCGGGGCGACAAGAAATACCTGCGCACCGGCCGCTACCAGGACGAAGAGCAGGCGCGTGAAGTGGACCAGGGCCTGCGCGAAATCCTGGACCGCGAACACCTGCCCTACACCGTGCTGCCGCCCGATGTGGCCACCATCAACGCGTTCACCGAATCGCTGCTGAGCTAGACCGGCGACCGGGGCCGCAAGCCCGGGGGCAGCCAGCTGGCCAGCCGGGCGTTGATCTGGTCCTCATGGCGCTGCCACCAGATCCCCAGGCCAACCACGCCCAGCCCCAGCAGCGTCAGCACAAAGGCAAATGCCAGGCTGTCACCAAACACCCGGTGGGACAGATACCCCAGGTAAATGGCCACCCCCAGGCCACCAAACACGGTGAACACCCGCCGCCCGATGGCCGCGCCGGCAAACACCAGCACCAGGTTGATCAGGCAATACAGCGCCTTGCCCAGCTCGGAGTCCGAGTCACGCAGGCTCAGACCGCCCCAGGCCATCACGGTGCCAAACAGGTACAGCCAGAAGGCGTAGTCCTGCCGCCAATCGTCTTCCTGCGCCTGGCGGCAGCGGGCGTCCACCCACAACGCGATGGCCACGGTGGCGATGCCAAACACCAACGACACGTCGCGCATGAACTTGAAGTCCCAGTGCTCGCCCTGCTGCATCAGCCCGTGGGCCAGGTCCATGCTCAGGTACCACAGCGTCACGGCAATCGGCATCACCATGAACGGCAGGCGGTAGCGCCACAACATCACCACGCCCGCCGCCAGCGTGACAAACTCCAGGCTCAGCCAGCGCCAGTTGATCTGGGTGTGGTAGGCCGAATAACGGCTCAGGCCACCCGGCGGCCACCAGCCCAGGGCGTGCTGCACACACCACACCAGCAAGGGCACCAGCACCACCGCCAAGGTGGCCAGAATGCCGGCGGGCACCGGCAGGTGACGCGCCTTCAGGTGGTCAGCCACCTTCAGACAGGCCAGCAGATACGCCGCACTCAACGCCGCCAGCCCCCAGGGGCCAAAGGCCTGCCAGCTCAAGGTCATGAACAGCGACATGGCGCCAATGGCCACCATGCCGCCAAAGTAATACAGGGTGTTGGTGAAGCTGAAACCCGGGCCGCGTGCCAACTGTGGGCCTGGCCTCCCGGGTGCGGCGCCGGGAACGGCCCAGCGCGACCACAGTTGCCGGGCCTGCTCGGCGGAAATCAAGCCGTCCTGCACCGCGGCTTGCAGGTCATCCTGGCTGAGCGTCATTGTCCTGGGTGCCGGGTTGGCCGAAGCAACTGGGTTCATGGTGCGTGAAGGGGCAAAGAGGATGCCACGCATCGTACTGCAAGGTTCGCCAGCCAGGGCCGGGCATCTAAAATCGCCCGCATGAGCACCCCTACCCCCGTCACCCCCACGCCCGACACCCTCAAGCCCAGCAACTTCCTGCGCCAGATCATCGAATCTGACCTGGAAAAAGGCACCTACGCCAGCCGGCGCTGGGGCGGCAGCCCGGGCGATGCCGCCCACCACGCCGCAGGCCAGCCTGACCCGGCCAAAATCCGCACCCGCTTTCCGCCCGAGCCCAACGGCTACCTGCACATTGGCCACGCCAAAAGCATCTGCCTGAACTTTGGCCTGGCGCGCGACTACGGCGGCGTGTGCCACCTGCGTTTTGACGACACCAACCCCGAAAAAGAAGACACCGAATACGTCAACAGCATCATCGACGCGGTGAAATGGCTCGGCTTTGACTGGAGCCAGCCCGGCAACGACAAGCCCTACCAGGCCAGCGACTACTTTGACTTCATGTACCGCGCCGCCGTCTACCTGATCGAAGCCGGCCACGCCTACGTGGACGAGCAAACGCCCGAGCAAATGCGCGTCAACCGGGGCGACTTTGGCAAGCCCGGCATCGACAGCCCCTACCGCAGCCGCACCCCCGCTGAGAATTTGGAACGTTTTCAGCAGATGGCCCAGGGAAAACATGCCGATGGCGCTATGGTCTTGAGAGCAAAGATCGACATGGCCAGCCCCAACATCAACATGCGCGACCCGGCCATCTACCGCATCAAACACGCCGAACACCACAACACCGGCAACAAGTGGTGCATCTACCCGATGTACACCTTTGCCCACCCGATTGAAGACGCGCTGGAGCAAATCACCCACAGCATCTGCACGCTGGA
>NZ_JAQTWM010000027.1:0-5912 GCF_028689305.1 Rhodoferax sp.
AGTTGGCCAGTGGCCGGCTGCAGTTGAAGACTTAAATCAGACATGGGTGACCTGACCTAGACTCCCCACAGGGAGAGGCACACACAGGTGCCAATTGAAAGAAACCAGCCAGAGCTGGCGCAAAGGGACCGGATTGTAGCTTTGCCTGCGCCGTTGGCTGGACCGGGGCGGTCCAATGACCGCAGCAGGTACCGGACTTTGGTCAGGGCGCGCCAAGCGTTGGCGGGCTGGCGGGTTCGCAGACAAAGCCAAAATTGTTGCGGCTGTGCATCTTGATGCGGTACATGGCAGCGTCTGCACCGCTCATGAGCTGCTCGGCCGATTCGCCGTCCTGCGGGAACAGGCTGATGCCCATGCTCAACTCGATGGCGCGTTGGTGGGCGCCATAACACCAGGGCTGGAGCAGGCTGTCACGCAGTTTGCCGGCAATAGCGGCCACCTGGTCACGGTGGATCGGGCCGTCAAGCAACACCACAAACTCGTCGCCACCGAGCCGTCCCACGGTGTCGGTCTTGCGGGTGTTGGCCAGCAGCTTCTGGGCTACCCATTGCAGGGCCATGTCGCCGGCGTCGTGGCCCAACTGGTCATTGATCTGCTTGAAGTGGTCCATGTCGATGAACATCACCGCCAGCATCGTGTCGCTACGCTTGGCGCGTTCTACCGCGTTTTCCAGCCGCTCCATGAACAGGCGGCGGTTGGGCAGGCCGGTCAGCACGTCGTGGCGCGCCAGGTGTTCGAGTTCTTCCCGGTGCGCCTGCAATTGGGCAAACTGCCGCTGGATCTGGTTTTGCATATGCTGAAAACTGCGTGCCAGCAGCCCCAGCTCGTCGGCGCGATGCACCGGCAGCCCGGTAATGGGCCGGTCCGCAGCAAAATGCTGGACTGCCTCACTCATGGTGTTGAGCGGTTGGGTGATCCGCCGCGCCAGCAACAGGGCGAGCAAAAAGCCCGCCAGACCAAAACCCACAGCGATTTGCAGGATGGTGCGCCCCAGCTGGTCGGCCCGCGCCAGCACGCTGCTGCGGGGTTGTGCCAGGCCCAGGATCAGGCGGCTTTCGTCGCTGGGCACCTGGACGGTAGTGGCCACAAAAGTGGCCACTACCGGCGCATCGAGGTAGCGCCCGTCAGCGGCTTCCAGCACCACCTGGTGCTGCTGGCCGGTGACCAGCTCCCGGGTTGCCGGAAATTCCTCCTGCAACAGGACACGCTGGCCCCGGTCAAATCCAAAGGCCTTGCTGCGGTCCGGGTGGATCAAGAAGTCACCCTGCTGGTTGGCCAGAAACAGCTGGAATTCCTTGGGTAAATCGGCCGCCAGCTTGGCAAAAATGCCATTGAAATCAAGGTTGATCACCACCACCCCCAGGGCTTGGCCCTGGGCGTCGACCACCGGCGAGGCAAACTGGGCGGTGGGCTGCTCGGCACCGGCGTGAGCGCCGCGTTCATGGTTGATCACGATGCGCGACAGGTAGGTGCTGCCGGCTGGCAACTGCAAGGTGTCGGACACGTAGGGGTAATGGTTTTTCTCCTGCAGGTCATCCTCTTCGATACGCAGCAGCTGGGCGCCGTCCCGGTCCACCCTGACGCGCTCCAGCCCGCCATCGGCGGCCGATATCAGCCGGACCTGGAAGTAGCCCGGGTTGGCACGCATCAGCAGTTGGAACAGGGTGTTCAACTGGTCGGCCTGTGGCCCCTGGGCTGCCGGGGGTGTTTGCAGCAGCGCCAGGCTGGCCGGATGCCGGGCCAGCAGGGTCAAGTCACGCGACAGGTCCAGGCGCATGTCGGCAATACGCCGGGCGATCACCTGGGTGGCGGTCATCAGCTCGTCCTGGGTCGCACTCACCAGCAAATCACGGCTGGCCTGGTAGGCATACAGCCCGGTCAGGCCGGCGATCAGGCAACTGACCAGCGCCAGAAGGCCACTGAGTTTGGCGGCAATACCGAAGGTCATGGGGCCAGGACCCGACTGGCACGGTCCCCCGAGTAAATGCGTTCCCAGAGTTGATGCCGGCGCAGGCTGTCTTCCACCGGCTCCAGCCAGAGGATGCGGTCCTTGGCACGCAGATAAGGTGACTCAGAGACCGTGTTGGCCAGGCCCTGGCGGGTGACCAGCGCTTGGCTGGGTGCAGGTTCGAGCAGGTAATTGATCCAGGCATGGGCCAGCGCCGCATTTTTGGTCTGGCGTGTGATGGCCCAGGTATCCAGCCACGCCAGCGCGCCTTCCTTGGGGATGGCGTAAGCCACATCCACGCCCGCTGCCTTGAGCAACTGCACCTGTTGTGAGCCGTAGTTGGCCAGCATCAGGGCGGCCCGCTTGTGTTGGAACAGGGTGATGGACTCTTCCGGCTGGGTGTAGAAACCCAGGGCGTTGCGTCGCAGCGCAATCAAGCGCTCCACCGTCGGTGCCCATTGTGCCGGTCTGATCTGGAACGGGTCATTCAGCCCCAGGGACTGGGCGGCCAGGGTGAAGTTGTGGGAGCTGCCGTTGTACAACAGCACCTTGCCGCGATAGCGCGGGTCCCACAGTGCCTGCAGGGAGCTGGGCGGCTCCTTGATCTGCTGGCGGTCATAGATCAGGCCCATTTCAGAGTAGGTGTAGGGCACGCCATACACCTGGCCCTGATGCACCAGACCGGCAATGGCCTCCACCTGGCGAAAACGCGGCAATTGTCGCGAGATGTTGGGGATGGCCGTCCTGTTGATCGGGGCCACCAGGCCCTTCTGGATGTAACGCTGCAACTCGGCGGTGTTGACCGCAAAAACATCAAAGTCCCGCGCTTCGTTTTGGTTGACCCGCTGCCAGAGGGCATCGTCAAGGTCGATATAGGTCACTTCGACCTTGGCGCCGGTGCGGGCTTCAAACACCTTGACCAGGTCCGCGTCGGCGTACCCCGGCCAGCTCAGGACCCGCAGGGTATCGGTGGCGGCTATCGCGGGCCAGGTCATCAGCCAAAAAAGCAGAAACCTGAATAAACGCCCTGATGGCAGTGCTGGTTTCAGGCAACTCATGACGGCAAGAGGTTGTGGCAAAGCGGTAGTGGTGGTGTAACTGAATGTAACAGTAATCACTGGTTCTGTGGGGCTTTGGCGCAGGGGCACCACAGGTTCATAGCGCCTAAAATGGCAACTTTTCACCCGGGAGTATTGCGTTTTATGGCTACAGCCGCCAAACAAGGGCCCGCCGCACCGGCCAGCTATGAAGCCGCGTTACAGGAGCTGGAGCAACTGGTTGCCCGGCTGGAATCCGGGGATATGCCGCTGGAGCAACTTCTGTCCCAATACCAGCGGGGTGCCGCATTGCTGGCATTCTGCCGTGACCGCCTGGAGGCGGTGGAAGGCCAGGTCAAGCTGCTGGACCAGGGCGCCCTCAAAACCTGGACGCCCGACACACCATGACGGCTGCGTTTGATCTGAACCGCTGGATGGCTCTCCAGCTCGATGCTGTGGAGCGCGCCCTGGACTGCTGGGTCAATGTGGATGCCTCGGCCGACCTGGATCACCATGCACCAGCCGAGCTGATGGCGGCCATGCGTTACGCGGTGCTGGATGGCGGCAAACGCCTGCGCCCGCTGCTGGTGCTGGCGGCGTATGAAGCCGTCAGTGCCGGGCAGGGTGACGGCAGGGGGGCACAAGCCGCCTTGCGCGCGGCTTGTGCGGTGGAACTGATCCACGCCTACTCCCTGGTGCATGACGACATGCCGTGTATGGACAACGATGTGCTGCGCCGTGGCAAGCCAACGGTGCATGTGCAGTTTGGCCAGGCCAGTGCGCTGCTGGCCGGCGACGCCCTGCAGGCGCTGGCGTTTGAGTTGTTGACGCCGGAACCGGCCGTGATGCCCGACGCGCAACAGGCCAGGCTGTGCCGCCTGCTCTCGCGTGCGGCGGGCTGCACCGGCATGGCCGGCGGGCAGGCGATTGATTTGGCCAGCGTGGGCCTGCAGCTCACCGAGTCCCAGTTGCGCCAGATGCACCGCCTGAAAACCGGCGCCCTGCTGCAGGCCAGTGTCATGATGGGGGCCACCTGCAGCCAGACCACAGCGCTTGCCACGGCGGCGTTGCAGGAATTTGGCGCTGCCATCGGCTTGGCGTTCCAGGTGGTGGACGATATTCTGGACGTGACGGCCGATTCGGCCACGCTGGGCAAGACGGCGGGCAAGGATGCTGACTGTGACAAGCCCACCTATGTGTCGCTGATGGGGCTGGACCAGGCCACGGCCTACGCCAACGAATTGTTGGCCCAGGCGCTGGCGGCATTGGCCCGCAGCGGACTGGCAGATGTAGACGCCTTGCAGGCGCTGGCGGTCATGGTGGTACAACGCTCCCATTGACAGCTGGCCAAGAAAATAGATAAAAATTGCTTCTAGCCCGCATAAAATAAGCATCATTAGCTATAAAAAACAGAGCATATGCTAACCAATAATCCGTCTCCCCTGTTGCCCACCATCCATGTGCCGGACGATCTGCGGCGGTTGACGCGTGCGCAGCTCAAGCCGCTGGCCACCGAATTGCGGGCTTTTTTGCTGGACAGCGTGGCCAGGACCGGTGGGCACTTGAGCTCCAACCTGGGCACGGTCGAACTGACCGTGGCGCTGCACTATGTGTTCAACACCCCGCATGACCGCATCGTCTGGGATGTGGGCCACCAGACCTACCCGCACAAGATCCTGACCGGACGGCGTGAGCGCATGGCGTCCTTGCGCCAGCTGGGGGGCTTGAGCGGTTTTCCGCAACGCGCCGAGAGCGAGTTTGACGCCTTTGGCACAGCCCACTCCAGCACCTCGATTTCGGCGGCGCTGGGCATGGCGCTGGCCTCGCGTCTCAAGGGTGAAGAGCGGCACGCCATTGCCGTCATTGGCGACGGTGCCATGACTGCCGGCATGGCGTTTGAAGCGATGAACAACGCCGGCGTTTCCGATTGCAACCTGCTGGTGATCCTCAACGACAACGACATGTCGATCAGCCCGCCTGTGGGGGCACTCAACCGTTATCTGGCCAAGCTGTTGAGTGGCCAGTTTTACGCCGCCGCCAAGAACGCCAGCAAGACCGTGCTCAAGGGGGCGCCGCCGTTGTTTGAGCTGGCCCGGCGTTTTGAGGAGTCGGCCAAGGGCATGGTCAAACCGATCACCCTGTTTGAAAAATTCGGCTTCAACTACGTCGGCCCGATTGATGGCCACGACGTGGAAACCTTGGTGAGTGTGCTGGAAAACATCAAGCAGCTCAAAGGCCCGCAATTCCTGCATGTGGTGACCAAAAAGGGGCAGGGCTACAAACTGGCCGAGGCTGACCCGGTGGCCTACCACGGCCCCGGCAAGTTCGATCCGGCGGTGGGCCTGCAAACCAGCTGTACGCCTGCCAAGCAGACGTTCACCCAGGTGTTTGGCGACTGGTTGTGCGACATGGCGGCTGCCGATGACCGGCTGGTTGGCATCACCCCGGCCATGCGCGAGGGCTCGGGCATGGTGGCGTTCGAGCAGCGGTTTCCGACGCGTTTTTTTGACGTCGGCATTGCTGAGCAACACGCTGTGACCTTTGCTGCCGGCCTGGCCTGTGAAGGCCTGAAGCCGGTGGTGGCGATTTATTCGACCTTCCTGCAGCGGGCCTACGACCAGTTGATTCACGATGTGGCCATCCAGAACCTGCCGGTGGTGTTTGCGCTGGATCGTGCTGGTCTGGTGGGGGCTGATGGTGCCACCCACGCCGGGGCTTACGACATCGCCTTTCTGCGCTGCATCCCCAATGTCAGCGTGGCCTGTCCGGCCGATGAGAACGAATGCCGCCAGCTGCTTTGCACGGCTTATGCGCAGACCACCCCGGTGGCCGTGCGTTACCCGCGCGGCGCCGGGGCTGGAGTGCCGGTCAGCAGTGCGCTGGATGCCTTGCCGTTTGGCAAAGGCGAAGTTCGCCGCTCTGGCCGA
>NZ_JAQTWM010000027.1:6012-40532 GCF_028689305.1 Rhodoferax sp.
CACGGCTTATGCGCAGACCACCCCGGTGGCCGTGCGTTACCCGCGCGGCGCCGGGGCTGGAGTGCCGGTCAGCAGTGCGCTGGATGCCTTGCCGTTTGGCAAAGGCGAAGTTCGCCGCTCTGGCCGACGTGTGGCGATTCTGGCCTTCGGCACGCTGCTGCATCCGGCCTTGCAGGCAGCCGAATCACTGGACGCCACGGTGGTCAACATGCGTTGGGCCAAACCGCTCGATACCGAGCTGCTGTTGCAGGTGGCGGCACAGCATGAGGCGCTGGTGACGGTCGAAGAGGGTGCGTTGATGGGCGGCGCTGGCAGTGCCGTGCTGGAGGCTCTGGCCGCTGCCGGCGTGGTCAAGCCGGTGCAACAACTGGGCTTGCGCGACGAGTTCATTGAACACGGCGACCCTGCCAAACTGCTGGCCATGCAGGGGCTCGACGCGACCGGGATTGAGGCGGCCGTGCGCTCGCGGTTTGAAATTCTTTTGCCTAACCGTTGAAAAATGGGCGTTGTCCAGTGGCGCAAGGGAAAACCCGATGCGATCACAGGGGCACGCTTTATAGAATGCAAAGTGACTTTTTTATTCAGTCATCGCTGCGCATGACTGCGTGGTGAACAACTTCATTTGTAACCCTCAGGAGTAAATCTATGGATCGTCGTTCCGTCATCAAAAACGCCGGTATTGCTGGCGTATTGGCCGCAGGACTAGCTGCATGTGGCAAAAAAGAGGAGGCCGCACCAGCGACTCCCGGTGCCCCGGCTATTGTCACTGGCGGTGGTGAAGTTCGTTGGCGTCTGGCATCAAGTTTCCCAAAATCGCTTGACACCATTTACGGTGGTGCAGAGGTCTTCGCCAAGGCGGTCAAGGCCATGTCAGGTGGCAAGTTTGAGATTTCCGTGCATGCTGGTGGTGAGTTGGTACCGCCGTTCGGCGTCGTTGACGGTGTGCAAAACGGGACGATCGAAATGTGTCACACCGTTCCCTATTATTTTTACGGCAAAAACCCGGCCTTTGCCTTGGGTTCGGCCATTCCCTTTGGTCTGAATGCCCGCCAGATGACGGCCTGGATGATGCATGGCAATGGCCGCAAGCTCATGAACGAGCTCTATGCTGCTTATGGCATGGTGAGTTATGCTGGCGGGAACACCGGAACCCAGATGGGTGGTTGGTTCCGCAAGGAAATCAAGTCTGTCGCTGATTTCAAGGGCATGAAGATGCGTTTGGGCGGTGGCTTGATCGGGGAAGTGATGCAGGAGCTCGGCGCGGTGCCACAGAGCATTCCTGGTGGTGAAATCTACCAGGCGCTGGAAAAAGGCACGATTGATGCTGCTGAATGGGTGGGGCCGTATGATGACCAGAAGCTCGGCTTCAATAAAGTGGCGCCCTTTTACTACTACCCGGGTTGGTGGGAAGGCGGCCCCGAGGTGGACTTCTTTATCAACAAGAAGGCGTTTGACGGCCTGTCAGCTGAAAACAAGGCCATCATTGAAGCGGCCTCTGTCGTGGCGCATACTGACATGCTGGCCAAATACGATGCCTTGAACCCCAATGCATTGAAGCAGCTGGTCGCTGCCAAAACCAAGGTTTTGCCGTTCCCGCAGAGTGTTCTAGAGGCCTCCTTCAAGGCTTCGAAGAAAGTGTTTGAAGCCAACAATGCCAAGAGTCCCGAGTGGAAGAAGATTTATGCTGACTTGCTGGCTTTCCAGCGTGATCAAGTCTTGTGGTTCCGCTTTGCGGAAGCGCGCTTCGATTCATTCATGGCGTCGCAAAAACTCTGATACCGGTCAATTTCTCGTTAAAAAGCCCCGCATTGCGGGGCTTTTTTTTGAGGGCGCCCACAGTGAATTCACTGTGGGCTGATGGCGTTACTTGGTTTCTTTTTTCATGGCGTCTTCCATGGCTTTCATCGGATCGTTGGAGGCCGCGTCGTCAGCGGCGGGTGGCGCCTCTGGCTGCACCTCAGGGCTGGAAGCATCAGCAGACGGCGCAGGTGCAGCGGGGCTTTCACCGGGCATATTGGCCATCATTTCGGCACCGACTTTGTCAAGATCGACCGCCTCAGCCTTGTCCAGACCACTGGAGACAATGCCAGGGAAGGCAATGATGGCAGCAACCATGACGATCTGGATGATCACAAACGGAATGGCGCCCCAGTAAATCTGCATGGTGGTGACCGGTTGGATCAGCTTCTTGGTGATCTTGTCGGTGTATTCCTTACCTGGTGCCACACTGCGCAGATAGAACAACGCAAAGCCAAACGGCGGGTGCATGAACGAGGTTTGCATGTTCACTCCCAGCAAGACGCCAAACCAGATCAGGTCAATGCCCATTTTTTCAGCGACAGGACCAATCAGCGGCACCACGATGAAGCACAACTCAAAAAAGTCCAGGAAAAAGGCCAGAAAGAAAATCAGCACGTTGACCACGATCAGAAAGCCCAGTTGACCGCCCGGCAGTGAGGTCAGCAGGTGTTCCACCCACTTGGAGCCATCCACGCCCTGGAACACCAGGCTGAAGACGGTCGAACCCACCAGAATGAACACCACAAAACTCGACAGTTTGGACGTACTGGCCAAAGCCTGCTTCAGCAGGGCCATGCTCAGCCGTTTGCGCAAGATCGCCATGATGAAGGCGCCCATGGCCCCCATGGCTCCACCTTCGGTGGGTGTCGCCACCCCCAGGAAGATCGTGCCCAGCACCAGGAAGATCAGCAGCAGCGGGGGAATCAGCACAAATGTGACGCGTTCAGCCATGCGTGACAGCAGGCCCAGGCGTGTCACCTTGTTGATCACAGCGATGACAAAGGCCAGCAGCACGCCCGAACACAAGGCCACCACGATGGTTTCATCGGTGGCTACTGTCAGCACTTCTTCACCCTTGAACCAGCTCACGACCTGGGCGTAGTGTTTTCCCAGGTACACCGCCAGGCCGGTGCTGACAGCAGTCAAAACGCCCAGCGAAGGCAGGCCGCTGGAGCCGTTGTCTTCGCGGATGGTGCGTGCCTCGGGGGGCAGGGCTGGGACCCAGGAGGGACGGATGAACGTCAGCAGCACGACGTAGCCCACATACAAACCTGTCAGGACAAACCCGGGGATGAACGCACCCTTGTACATTTCACCCACGCTGCGACCCAACTGGTCAGCCAGGATGATCAACACCAGTGACGGCGGAATGATCTGGGCCAATGTGCCTGACGCGGCAATCACCCCCGAGGCCACGCGCCGGTCATAACCGTAGCGCAACATGATCGGCAGCGAAATCAGGCCCATGGAAATCACCGAGGCGGCCACCACACCGGTGGTTGCAGCCAGCAGGGCGCCAACAAAAATCACGGCAAAAGCCAGGCCACCGCGCAACGGGCCGAACAGTTGGCCGATGGTGTCGAGCAGATCTTCGGCCATGCCGCTACGCTCCAGAATCAGGCCCATCAGCGTGAAGAACGGAATGGCCAGCAGCGTGTCGTTTTGCATGATGCCAAAAATACGCAACGGCAAGGCCTGCAGCAGCGATTGCGGCAAAACACCCAGTTCAATACCGACAAAACCAAAAAACAGCCCGCAGGCACCCAGACTGAAGGCAACCGGGAAACCCAGTAGCAGGAAAACGATCAAGCCCGCGAACATGATCGGGGCGAGATTGGCGGTTAAAAGTTCCATGTGTGTCTCCGGGCTCAGGTCGCGTTGGCTTTGGCGGCTTTCTCATCAGCCAGTTTTTGAATGGCTTCCGCCAGCTCTTCTTCAGCCGTCTTTTCGACGACTTTTTCGGTTGGGTCGTCAATCAGGCCCTTAAGGAACGCCAGCCGCTTGATCAACTCAGACGTGCCTTGCAGAAACAGCAGGCCAAACCCCAATGGCATCATGGCGTAGACCGGCCAGCGGATCAGGCCGCCGGCGTTGGAGGACATTTCGCCGGAGGCATACCCTTTGAGCACAAATGGCACACTGAACCAGAGAATGGCCGTGCAAAAAGGCAGCAAAAAGCAGGTGAAGCCAAACACATCAATCCAGATTTGGGTGCGTTTGGCCAGGCGGCCATAAACCACGTCGATCTTGACGTGTTCACCGTTGAGCAATGTGTAGGCGGAAAATAACAAAAAGGTAGCGGCAAACAGGTACCACTGCACTTCGAGATAGGCGTTGGAGCCGACATTAAAGGCTTTGCGCACGACGGCATTGAGAGCGCTGATGGCGGTGGAGGCCAGAATCAGCCAGATGGCATATTTGCCGACCAGGCGATTGAGCCCGTCAACCATATTTGAATATCTCAAAAGAGCTTGCATGGTGTCTCCATTGTTAGAGTTTGTGGCGCACTTTAACCACGGTAATGGTCTGGTGCAGGGGAAATAACCGCCGAAGTTTAGCGGTTTGCCTCGAACGGTCGCGCAAAAATATATATGACCTTGGCTTGAAATTATTTTGTCGCCGGGCCAGCGGTCGGTGCAGCGGCCTTTTTCTGTGCAAAATTCCACCATGGCAACACCTTACGCATCGACAGCACCTGGCCACTCTGCTCGGGGGCATAACCCGCAATGGCACCGACATGCGCCTGCCAGTGCGGCGTTTGCAGCAGTTGCCGCAAGTGCTGCACGCCGGGCTGTTCCAGTGCCGATTTCAGGCACACCAGGTGGTAACGCTCCTCCACCAGCGGCACAAAATCCAGCCCGGCCTGGTAGGCGGCGGCGGCGATGCCCAGGCCAGTATCACATTGGCCCGAAGCCACGGCCTGTGCCACGGCCGCGTGGGACGGTTCAACCCGGCCGTCACCCGGCAGGGCCGCACCAGTCAGCCCAGCCTGATCCAGCAGCTCGTCCAGCACCACGCGCGTGCCCGAACCCAGCGCCCGGTTGGCAAAACGGGCTTGGGCGGTGATGACATCGGTGATGGCACGCAGCGCCAGCGGGTTGCCGGGGGCCACCATCAGCCCCTGGGTGCGCCGGGCAAAACCGATGATCTTGTGCAGGCCGGGTTGCAGCAGGGGTTTGTAGCTGCGTTCACTGCGGCTATGGCGACTGGTGTCCAGCAGGGTATGAAACCCCGCCATCACACAGCGTCCTTCGTTGAGCGCGCGGATGGCGTCCACACTGCCGGTAAAACGCACATCCAGGTGCAGGCGACCGGTGTCCTCGGAGTCGCGCAGGGCGTATTCCCTGAGCGCGGAGATGGCCTCGTCATGGCTGGCATACAGCGTCAGCATATGCACCTGGTCGTCAAAAGCCAGCGCAAAGCTGCGTTCGAGTTCGGCGCGCAGCGCCTCGATTTGCGGCGCCAGCCGCGCCTGGGCCTGCCGTTCGGCCCACATCAGCTTGGCGCCAAAGTCAGTCAGGCGGGCCGCCTGGCCTTTTTCCCAGACCAGCAGTTCGTTGCCCAGTTCCTGCTCCCAGCGCTTGAGTTCGCCCCAGACGTGCCGGTAACTCAGCCCCAGGGCACGGGCGCCACCCGAGATCGAACCCTGGCTGCTGACCGCCTGCAGCAAATCAATCAGGGGGTTGCGCACCTGGGCCGGGCTGCTGTCGCGTGAGAGGGTGTAGTGGAGTTGAAGCCTATGCACGGTGGTTCATATGGTCAGTCAATAGATCGGTGGCTACGATACCGCAACTTTGATATCGGCCTGAATGACCACCTTCTCCGACAGTGCAGCCACGGCGCTGCAACTCATCTTCTCCATGGACCAGGGTCTGCTCACCATCGTGGGCCGGTCCCTGTCTGTCAGCGCCTGTGCCAGTGCTATTGCCTGTGTGGTGGGCCTGGTGCTGGGGGCTTGGCTGGGCGTGGCGCGTTTTGCCGGGCGCGGTGCGGTGCTGACGGTGCTCAACACCTTTTTGGCGGTGCCCTCGGTGGTGGTTGGGCTGGTGATCTACCTGCTGCTGTCACGCAGCGGGCCATTGGGTTACCTGGGCTGGCTGTTCAGTTTCAAGGCCATGGTGCTGGCGCAAGCGGTGCTGGTGTTGCCGGTCGTGACGGCGCTGACGCGCCAGGCGGTGGAGGATGCCCAGGCTTTGCATGGTGAGCAATTGCAGTCCCTGGGTGCCCGGCCGCTGCTGCGCAGTCTGTTATTGGCCTGGGATGAGCGTTACGCGCTGCTGACGGTGATGATTGCCGCCTTTGGCCGTGCTGTGTCGGAAGTTGGCGCGGTGATGATTGTGGGCGGCAATGTGGATGGTTTCACACGGGTCATGACCACGGCCATTGCGCTGGAAACCAGCAAGGGCGATTTGCCTTTGGCGCTGGGTCTGGGGCTGGTGTTGCTGGGGGTGGTGTTGCTGCTCAACGCGCTGATTGGCGGGCTGCGGCGCTGGCGTGAATCGGATGAGGTGGGGGTGGCCTCGTCACCCTTGCAGGGGGCATCGGTTTGAAAAGAGGCGCAGCTGACAGCAGTGACCAGATAGGTGCCCTGTTTGAATTGACCGGTGTCAGTGTGCAATTTGGCTCGGCGCAGCGTGGTGTGCCGGCTTTGACGGACCTTCACCTTCGTATTGCGCCTGGCGAGCGTGTGGCGCTGGTTGGCGCCAATGGTTCTGGCAAGAGCACGCTGTTGCGGGTGTTGCACGGCTTGATTCGCCCTGCCGCTGGTCATCTGATCAGCCCGGGCGCAGCCCGCCAGGCCATGTTGTTTCAAAAGCCGCACTTGTTGCGTCTGTCGGTCCAGACCAATGTGGCGCTGGGGCCGTGGCTGCGCGGCTTACCCTGGCGCCAGGCCAACACCCTGGCGCTGGCGGCGCTGGAGCGGGTGGGCTTGGCCACGGTGGCCCGGCGCAATGCGCGCGCCCTTTCGGGCGGCCAGCAGCAGCGCGTGGCCATGGCACGTGCCTGGGCGCTCAACCCGGATGTGCTGCTGCTGGATGAACCGACCGCCAGTCTGGACCCACACGCCAAGCGTGAGGTGGAGGCGCTGATGGAAGAGTTTGCCAGCCAGAGCCGCGCTCTGACGCTGATTTTTGCCAGCCACAACCTGGGCCAGGTCAAGCGGCTGGCCAGCCGGGTGATCTACCTGGAACAGGGGCGGGTGCTGGCCGACTTGCCGGTTGATCACTTTTTTGGCGGGACTTTGCTGCAGCAAAAATACCCCGCCGCCCATCTTTTTGTCAAAGGAGAACTTGTATGAAATCTTTTGGGTCTTTTAGGCCTCTAGCCCACGTCAATAATGTGTTTGTTGCTACTGTTATTGTAGCTGCTACCAGCCTGCCGGTGGCTGCGCAGGCGCAGTCGATCGTGGTGGCGTCCACCACCTCGACCGAGCAGTCCGGGCTGTTCGGCTACCTGCTGCCCGAGTTCAAGAAGGCCAGCGGCATTGACGTGAAAGTGGTGGCCCTGGGCACCGGCCAAGCCATCGACATGGGCCGCCGGGGTGACGCTGATGTGCTGTTTGTGCACGACAAGGTGGCTGAGGAAAAGGTGGTGGCTGAGGGGTTTGCCATCAAACGCCTGGAGGTGATGTACAACGACTTTGTGCTGATCGGCCCCAAGGCCGACCCACTCAATACCAAAGGCAATGACATTGTGGCGGCGCTGAAAAAAGTGGCCGCGGGCAACGGTGCCTTTATCTCGCGTGGTGACAAGAGCGGCACCCATGCCGCCGAGTTGCGTTTCTGGAAAGTGGCGGACCTGGATGAAAAAACCGCCGGCAGCGGCTACAAGTCCTGCGGTTGTGGCATGGGCCCGGCGCTGAACATGGCTTCCAGCCTGGGCGCTTATGTGCTGGCCGATCGCGGCACCTGGCTCAACTTCAAGAACCGCGGTGACCTGACGGTGCTGGTGGAGGGGGACAAGCGCCTGTTCAACCAGTATGGCGTGATGCTGGTGAACCCGGCCAAACACCCGCACGTCAAGGCGGCTGACGGCCAGAAGTTTGTTGACTGGGTGACCTCCAGCGCTGGCCAGGGTGTGATCGCCAGCTACAAGATTGGTGGCGAACAACTGTTCTTTCCGAACGCGGCCAAGTAAACCTATCTGAAGCCACCTGCATGAAGGGGCGTTGCCGCCGGTGAGGCCCCTAACCGTTTGGCCAGGCGGGCCGGATGACGCCAACTGTGACCGTTTCGGGTGGATCAGACAGCGTTCTCATAACAGTCTGAAAGCGATCACAGCGGTCAGTGTTGGTGGCAATGCTGCCACCAGAAGTCCAATTGGATGGATGGCTTCATCCTCGAAATGACCGCGCAGAATCGAAAATCCTGCAGGATTTGGTGCATTGGCAATCACGGTTAAACCACCTCCGGTGACAGCGCCCGCAACAAGCGCGTGTTTGAACTCGTCACTCAGACCGTTCACCAGCGATCCCAGATAAGTCAGCGCAGCATTGTCAGTCACTGCGGTCAAAACAGTGGCTCCAAAGTAGACCGTTGTTGCATCCATGCTTCGCAGAAGGGGTTCGAGCCACCACTGCTGCTGTCCGCCCAACACCACCAGTCCTGCCAGGAAAAAGGCCACCAACAGACCTTCCCGAAGGATCAATCGGTCCTGGAATTGCGGGTATGCGCTTGCCACGCCCATGAAAAACAAAAACAGCGCCATGAACACGGCCGGGTGGTGGGCAAATGTCACAACGCCCATCAGGAACAGGATATGCAGGACACTGATCCACAAAGGCATTTTTGTGCTGGTGTTCGACGATTTCAGGGAAAGTCCTGACAGCTGATGTCTGAAAATGAGGGTGGTCACCAGCGCGTTGACGACTACTGCAAATGCAGCTTTCCAGCCGAAATGTCCCAGCATGTACCAGCTGTCCCAGTTCCATTTGGTGGCAACCATCAGTACAGGTGGCGCGGCAAATGACGTGAGTGTGCCACCGATGGAGATATTGACAAACAGCACGCCTAGCGTGGCGTATTTGAGCTTGGTGGATGGATTTGAGTCATAAATCCTGTCCCGTAACATGAGCGCCGCCAAGGTCATCGCAGCTGGTTCGGTGATGAAAGAACCGAGCAAGGGCACGAAGGCCAGCGCAACGAAGTAAAACGCCATGCCGCCACGTAGCGGAACGAATCTGGCAATGGTATTCACGCCTTCGCGCGCCATCTCCAGGACGGCCCGGCTTCCCGCGATGACCATGATCACGAACACGAACATGGGTTCTGTAAAGTTGCGCGAATCCAGGTAACTGGTGGCTGCATCCTTGCCCATGAGAAACGCCATGGCAACAATCAATACCATGGCCCAAAAGCCGAAAACGACTTCGACTTCCCCAAGCAGGTGCCACATCCCGGCGTGATTGGGCTTACGGTGCGCCATGCGCTCGAAAAATTTTGTAGAAAAGGTGTGGATCAGAGCCACAAAAAAAAGTCCAGCACCGACCCACTGAATCATGCTCATGATCGTCCCATCTGTTCAAGTTGTTTGCGCAGACCACGGCGCAAGCGACGGATATGAATGGGGAAAAGAACAATCGTCAGCAGGGGCACAACAACAAAGAAGTTGATCACCAGTGTCGCTTCAATGTCACTGGGTATGGAAGCTTTTTCCATGAAAATTTTTGTGAGCGACGTCACCAGTACCAGCCAAATGGCAACGCCAATCAGCTCAACTGAATGGAGTTCACTTTCTCGTGCTTTCTGGAGTGCCGGTTCTTGATTGGTCGCCGGAAACTGTCTGAGTTCAGGTAATAGCCACAGCCACAACTTAATCATTGATGCACTGAGGAAATGGATTCTTCGCCATCCTCTTTGGAAACACTTGTCTACGGATCACACCTAACCTCCTGGTGAGCGGAGGCGATGCATTCACCCCTAACTTTCACGCGATGCGAAGGTTATCCATTTGACAGAATCATGGCTATTCGGGCAGTAATGTACGTGATGTCACGTACGTGAAACCCTTATTAACAAATGGATTGACATTGTTGCGAAGGCAACGATGTCAACTGGACACTCATTCGTGACTGAACGTGAGCACGATGTAAATCGCATAAACCGCCAATAGCATGAATCCGCGTTGTTTCGGGATGACGCCTTGGTGAGGCAGTATCAGAAGAGCAGCAAACACCCCGAAAATCAGTGCAATAGAAACATCACCCCGAGAGGCTTGAATAGGATGGATGGCAGCAGTGGTACCGACGATGGCCAAACCATTGAACAGATTGCTCCCAAGCAGTGTTCCAAGACCAACATCGTCGTGACCTCGCCAGCGTGCGAGCAGCGTCGTCACCAATTCTGGCAATGAGGTGCCGAGAGCCACGACTGTGGCACCAACGATGTAGCTGCTTATACCTAGCGCCGAAGCAATGCCACTTGCACCAATCACAAAGAGGCGCCCTGCCAAAAACAAGAATGACAGGCCTACTACAGCAAGCAGCGATGTGGACATGGCATGTCGTGATACTGATACTGGTAGTGCATCTTGCACTTTGTCATGCCGATATAGGATCGTCTGCCGGCTTAAGAGGGCCACCCAGAGCGCAAAAAGTGAAAGCAGGAGAGCCCCGTCCCACCGGGACAATTGACCGTCGAACGCCAGTATCAGGGTAAGGATTGGTACAACTATGGCGAAAAGAAAATCGCGCCGATGGGCACGCGACTGGGCTGAAATTGGCCCCCAAAGCAGTGCCAAGGCAAATATCAAACAGATGTTCACCACATTGCTGCCCAGTGCGTCACCTAATCCGATCTCCGGTGTGCCGGCGAGTGCTGCCATTGTCGAGACAGTGAATTCAGGACTGGAAGTTGCAAAAGCAGAAATGGAGGTTGCCACCAACAACCTGGGGAGACGTAACCACGCAGACAAGTCAAGAACGCCCCTGAGAAACAGTTCGCCACCCACTGCAGCCAAGGCGATGGCGATCAGCACTGTGAAAGTATCGGTTGAAGAATATGGCATGACCGGTGGTTCTAGACCAAGTCCCTGTCCACCAGGCGCACCAGATCAATCAAGTTCTGGACACCCAGTTTTTCCATGACCCGTGCCTTGTGGACTTCAACCGTCCTGGGGCTGATGCCAAGTTCTTCTGCAATGCGGCGATTGTGGAGACCTTTCAGCATCCATCCCATCACCTCACGCTCGCGTGCAGTCAGTTGTCCCAAGGAGGATCTGGCGATTTGCTGTACGTCCTGTGCCTGATCTGTGGTGCGTATACCGTCCAATGCTCTTTCAATGGTGCCCACGAGTTGTTCGCCATCAAACGGTTTTTCAATAAAGTCAACGGCTTGGGCCAAAAACGCTTGTCGAGCGGCGGCGACATCACCATGCGCGGTAATCACAATCAAGGGCAATTGAATATTGCGCTCCAACAGCAGCCGCTGCAGCTCCAGCCCCGAAATTCCAGGCATCCGAATGTCGACGATGGCACAGCCTCGCCAACTGGTTGTAAGCGCCGCCAAAAAATCTTCTGCATTGGCAAACAACGCCGTCGAATAACCACGCAGACTCAGCAAAAGTGACAGTGAATCTCGAATAAATGCGTCGTCATCAACAATGAACACGGTTTCTTTATGCATTTGTGACTTCACCATCGTCCACGTCTACAGTTGGAAGCGTAAAACAAAAGCAGCTTCTCTCGCCTGACTCAAACCAGAGCCGACCACCATGTGCTTCAACAATGGCGCGGCAGATGCTCAGACCGATGCCCATGCCACCCGGCTTATCTGAAGCGCCTGCATCAAACAAGCTTGGCAGGCGAGCCATATCCACTCCAGGCCCGTTATCCTGAACCTCAATCAGCAATTCTGCATTGTGCATGTGAGCACGGATGATGATTTGATTTCCAGCATTTGACAAAGAGGTGGCGTCGATGGCATTGTCAATCAGATTGCGCAGGACCACTGAAATCTGAACAGGGTCCATTCGGACCATGGGCAGGTTCTCCTGTATTTGCGCCTCCAGCCGTAACTGAAGTGTTTCCATGCGCCGAAGGTGGACTTGTATCGCGTCATGAACGATATGAGTGGGGTTGACCAACTGCAAATTGGTGGAGCCAGTTCGGAAAAAATCACGCAGGCGCTTGATAACCATCCCAGCACGATCGACGTCGTTAACGATCCGTTGCGTGACATCGATCAATTGTTGACGCCGACCAACTGGCAGTTCATTGGCTTGTGTCACAAGTATCTGGCAGGCCTGGGCATAGTTATTCAAAGCCGTCAAGGGCTGGCTTAATTCATGCGCCAGTGATGCAGCCATTTGACCCGCTGCTGCCAGCCGCAGGCTGCTATTCAATTGAGTTTGCGTTCTCGTGCGCTCATCAACGACAACACCGATCATCAAACCGGTCAACGAAATCGCCATCATCAGAACTTGCAACTCGAACACTGTCAAGTCTTCGTTGGGGACCGATTGAACGGCCAGAATTAAGCCTAGCTGGGTGACAAAGGAGATGAATGCAGCGCCTGAAACTCCGAACTTGGCTGATATCCAGACGATGGGCAAAAAGAGCAGATAAAAATATTTGAAATGATCATTTCCCCCAGTCCCAAAAACAGTCCAGAGAAGCAAACATGTGAGCACGGTGATGACCCAGCAATGACCATTCTTGAGCGTGTGGATCAAGGCGGTCCTGCGCATGGAGTCCATCAATACAAGTAAAACAGGTAATAGCACCAACAAACCCACAGCGTCACCGATCCAGTAGCGTGCAATGGCCTCGTAGGTGGAGCCACTCACTCCCAGCCCAGCCACTGAAAAAGCAGAGATGTAGATAACGCCGCTGAGCAGTGATCCCACCACCACAATTGCGGTGAACCATGACAGATCAAGTTGTGTGGCCAAGGCAAGCGACTGGTCAAGCTTGAGTTTGAGACTATGGGCTATTGCTGCGTAAATCAGGCTCAGTGCTGTTGTGGATGTCAGTACGACCAGCCAGTCAGAAGGGACACCGCGAACAAACAGTTCTGCTGTCAATAGGCTGATCCAAACGACCCATAGCCAATGTCGATTCCATAACAGCAGGGCGATGGCCAGGGCAGACTGAGGACTCCAAGGCGTGATGTTCAGGCCTTGCAGCGGGCGTATGAAGCTGACCCAGTCAAGTAAGAGAAAAATGGCAACATAGCCAATTGCCATTTGCCATGGAATTTGACGCGAGTCCCGGCTGGATTGAATCAGATCGGTTTTTTGCATGATTGGATTTTCGTTCCAATACGCGTTATGTCGAAGTGGTATGACCTTGGGATATTGGCGAACGACAATTTTCATTGCGCCAGTGGCGCAACAGCAAGTTCATGGACGAAGCGTGCATGCGCTTTCAATCACTCTCTTTTCGAGATGCCGCGAAACTGCGGGTTCGCAGTAACTGCAATTCTGCTAACGATGGGTACAAAGGAGCGCTGATGAGTCTGGAGACTCCGCTGGCCACCATCGCGCAAGCCATCAGGCTCAATACCAGCGCATGACCATCCACCATTTCCATCACGATGATGAACGCCGTCAAAGGTGCCTGCGTGACTGCCGCCAGAAATCCCGCCATGCCAAGGGCGATCAATGTGGGGGCATTGGCGTAAGAGGTCCATTGCGCCAGGTCGTTGCCCAACGCGCCGCCGATCGCCAGTGAGGGGGCGAACACACCTGCAGGCACCCCCGCCCAGGTGGTCAACCACGTCGCTACAAACTTCAGCAGTACATACAGCAAAGAGGTGTCATTGCTGTTTTCCAGCATGGCCCGGTTGTGGGCATAACCACTGCCGTAGGTTTCTCCCTGGCTCACCATGCCGAGAACAGCCACTGCCAGCCCACAGCCGGCTGCAAACAAGATTGGAGATTTCTTTCGAAAACTGCTGAACCAATCCGTTGAGTTGCCGGACAGTGACACGATCAACAGCCGGGAGAAAAGCCCGCCCGCGAGGCCGCTGCACAGCGCCACCAGAATGGCTGGGAAAATCAGCGCAAAGCCAAAATTCTCGATGCGAATCACCCCGAAATAGCTCGCATTGCCGTAGGCGGAAACGCCCATCAGACCACCAACCACAATCGCCACCAAGATCAAGCTGTTGCTGCGTTGTTCGGTTTTTTTGGACAGCTCCTCAATGGCAAACATCACGCCACCCAGTGGTGTGTTGAATGCGGCGGCAATGCCTGCAGCCCCGCCGGCAATCAGAAGGCTGTGCTCAGAAATGCGCGCGCGTTTGGGCATCCAGCGTCGGGCATGGTGCATCACGCCAGCCGCGATCTGAACAGATGGCCCCTCGCGCCCGAGAGACAAGCCCGCAAACAAACCCCAAGTGGTCAACAGAATTTTGGCAAAGGTCAGCTTGACCGAGACATAGAGCCGCCGGGCGGGGCCTGTGGCTTGCGGCTCCAGGGAGGCCATGACCTGGGGGATGCCGGACCCCGCAGCGCCGGGAGCAAACCGCAATGTCAACCAGACGATGGCGGCGGTTGACAGTGGCGTCCAGAAAACTGGCCCCCACCAGTAGGCTTTTTGAAACACGAAAAACTGGGCCAGGGCGTGATCAGCCAGCCAGGTGAAAACGACCACAGTGATCCCCGCCAACGCCGCAAACATCATCACAACGCCGCGTCCTGTCCACATGTGCCAGTCGGTAAGTTCCTGTTTGAGAACCGTGGGAATGTGTGGATGTGAACGCATTTTTTCCTACCGTTGAAATATGAAATGAATGAGCTTGTTGCATCATCATACATTGCAACAAATGTATCTGTTATATTTAAACAAATGTAATTTGTGTAAACGAAGGATCATCCTCAAGGAGACCGCACAATGATCAAGGTTGGACTGTTCGGGTATGGCAAGGCCGGTCGTGCCGTTGCTCAAGTTTTGCAAGCTGATCCTCGCTTTGATTTGCGTTGGATCGCCAAGCGCACGGCCATCACAGGTAGGCAGACGTCTGATGACCGTGCTACCGCGGTGGTCGGACTGGATGCCATCAATTTTTCAGATTGGCTTCACGAACACCCCGTGGACGCGATGGTGGATTTTTCTGTGCCGCAGTCCCTGCAGATGTATGGCGAAGATCTGAGGCGTCGAAAAATCATGCTGGTCAGCGCTATTTCGGCTTACACGGAGGAGCAGCTCAGCTACGCGCGCAGCCTTGGTCAGGACACGCGCGTGCTGTGCTCACCCAACATGACGTTGGGCATCAACTTCCTGATCATGGCGGCCAAGCTGCTCAGGAACATTGCGCCTTTTGCGGACGTTGAAATTCTGGAACAACACTTCAAGGAAAAGCCCGAGGTTTCCGGCACTGCCAAAAAAATTGCGGAAAGCCTGGAATTGGGCACGGAAAAAATAACCTCTTTGCGGCTCGGCGGCATTGTGGGGCACCACGAAGTCATTTTTGGATTTCCATACCAAACGGTTCGTCTCACGCATGATTCGATCAAACGCGAGGCGTTTGGAACTGGTGCGGCCTTTGCCCTGGGTGAGCTGGCACGGTGCGACACCGGTTTTTATACCTTTGAGGACTTGCTGATGAAAAAGTTGAGGGAACAACTGTCAGTGGCTTGAGTGTTTGTGATGACAAGCGGGCGACCTGGGCCTGCGCGTGCCTATCATCGGGGAAGTCGTACATTCACACCGTTGCCCTATGAAGTCTGCTGTCCCATCTTCCGTCGAATTGGTTACACCAGCCAGGGTCTTGCGCCGGTTCCGTGTGGTCTTTAATGCCGTGCGGACACATTTCCGGAAAATGGAGACGCAGGTGGGCTTGGGCGGTGCCCAGGTCTGGGCCTTGAGTCTGATCAAGGCCCATCCGGGCATTGGTATGGGTGAAGTGGCCTCTCATATGGACATTCACCAATCCACAGCCAGCAACCTGATCAAGGCGCTGTTGCGCAAGGAACTCATTCGCATGGATAAGGCGCCGGACGACCGACGCAATGTGCAGCTCAGGATCTTGCCTGCCGGCACCAGACTGTTGAAGAAGGTTCCCGGCCCGTTTGAGGGGGTGTTACCGCAGGCGCTGGGTAATTTGACTGTGGAGACGCTTCAGCGCATGGATGAGGACTTGGGGCAGTTGATTGACCTTCTCAATGCCGACGAATCCGCCGAGGAAACGCCCCTGGCCCAGCTCTGAGCGATCGACCTTGGTGCCATGCTCTGGTCGTTTTGCATGCCACAGAACCATCGATCCAAAATCAAGATCGTCAAGAGCTATAAATATGATAGCTTATGATGCTTGTGGTTAACGGGCTAAGGCACGATTTAATCCAATTTTTCCAGCTTATGGGCGGTTGTCACGTTGACTGGACCATGCTGCGTCCAGAGCCTGAATGCAGTCAGTGAATTCAGGTGACCCAAACGCCTTGGCCCAGTGGGTCGGCATGTGCTGGGCTCGCTCTGGCAGGCGCTCGGGGTGGTCGGTGTAGATGTCTTCAAACTGGACGATGAATAGCATGGGTGTCGATGGTCGAAACTGGGGGCAGCAATGGTCGCCAACAGCGAATCACCTGGCTCGCGATGGTGGGTGTCGACGCAGTCACATTGACCCCTCAATGGCCCTGGTTGCATCGCGATTGGATCAAATCCTGCTCTGCTGCGACAACAGTCCCAACGCTCTCTGAATGGGGCATTGTGATTCTTATGGCCTTGTTGGGGATAACTGGCTTCTACCAAGTCAGACGACGGAAATGAAATTCAATCGGGCGAGGCCAAGTGAGCCTGTCCGTGGATAGGGCAGGCGCCCAGTGCAGTTTTTTTGGGGCAACCGTTGCTCCCAATGTTGGCAATCTGGCAGGTAGATTAGCCAATCCAGTGATCTAATTCCTCCAACTCCCCCGCCGTCAACACCCTGGACCGCGTATGAAACGCTTTCCCGGTTGACCCCTCCAGCGAAAACGTGCCACCCGTGCCTTCGATTACGTCGATGATCAACTGCGTATGTTTCCATGTTTCATATTGCGCACGACCGATGTAAAACGGGCAGCCGCCGATGTCGCCCAGGTACACGTCACCGGGGCCGATGGTGATTTCACCGGGCAGCAGGCAATTGGCGGCGCTGTTGTCACAGCAGCCGCCGGACTGGTGGAACATCAGTTGCGGGCCGTGTTGGGCCTGCAACTGCGCCACCAGCGCCAAAGCCGCCGGTGTCGCCACAACTCTGGCGACTTTGTCTGCCATCAGAAGAAGCCCAACTTCTGCTCGCTGTAGCTCACCAGCAGGTTCTTGGTTTGCTGGTAGTGATCCAGCATGACCTTGTGGGTTTCGCGGCCGATGCCGGATTCTTTGTAGCCGCCGAAAGCCGCGTGGGCCGGGTAGGCGTGGTAGCAGTTGGTCCAGACGCGGCCAGCCTTGATGGCGCGGCCCATGCGGTAGGCCACGTTACCGTTGCGGCTCCACACCCCGGCACCCAGGCCGTAGAGCGTGTCGTTGGCAATTTCCAGCGCTTCGGCTTCGTCTTTGAAGGTGGTCACGGCCAGCACCGGGCCGAAGATTTCTTCCTGGAAGATGCGCATTTTGTTATGGCCCTTGAACAGCGTGGGCTGCACGTAGTAGCCGCCCGCCAGGTCGCCTTCCATCTTGGCCTGTGTGCCACCGATCAGCACCTGCGCACCTTCCTGCTTGCCCAGCTCCAGGTAGGACAGAATCTTGGTCAGCTGTTCTTTGGAGGCCTGCGCACCGATCATGGTGTTGGAGTCCAGCGGGTTGCCCTGGATGATGGCGGCCACCCGTTTCAGCACCCGTTCCATGAAGGCGTCGTAAATGCTTTCCTGGATCAGCGCACGGCTCGGGCAGGTGCAGACCTCGCCTTGGTTGAAGGCAAACAGCACCAGGCCTTCGACGGCTTTGTCCAGAAAGCCGTCGTCCTTGTCCAGGATGTCGGCAAAGAAGATGTTGGGCGATTTGCCGCCCAGCTCCAGCGTGGCCGGGATCAGGTTGTTGGCAGCGGCCTGGGCAATCACGCGGCCGGTGGTGGTGGAGCCGGTGAAGGCGATTTTGGCAATGCGTTTGCTTTGCGCCAGCGGCATGCCGGCTTCACGGCCATAGCCGTTGACGATGTTGAGCACGCCGGGGGGCAGCAGGTCGGCGATCAGCTCGGCCAGAATCAAAATGCTGATGGGGGTGGACTCGGCCGGTTTGAGCACCACGCAGTTGCCCGCGCCAATGGCCGGGGCCAGTTTCCAGGCGGCCATCAAAATCGGAAAGTTCCACGGAATGATCTGGCCGACCACGCCCAGCGGTTCCTGAAAGTGGTAGGCCACGGTGTTTTCGTCGATGTTGCTCAAACCGCCTTCTTGCGAGCGCACGCAACCGGCAAAGTAGCGGAAATGATCCACAGTGAGGGGAATGTCGGCCGCCATGGTTTCGCGGATCGGTTTGCCGTTGTCCACGGTTTCGGCGTAGGCCAGCAGCTCCAGGTTGGCTTCAATGCGGTCGGCAATTTTGAGCAACACGTTGGCGCGGCTGGCGGCATCGGTTTTGCCCCAGGCGTCGGCGGCGGCGTGGGCGGCATCCAGCGCCAGGTCGATGTCTTCGGCGGTGGAGCGGGCGGCCTGGGTGTAGGGCTTGCCGGTGGTAGGGGTGACCACATCAAAGTACTGGCCTTTGACTGGCGCGACAAATTGGCCACCAATGAAGTTGTTGTACTGAGCCTTGAAGGCCACTTTTGCGCCGGGTGTGCCGGGTGCTGCGTAAATCATCTTGAATCCTCTTTGTTGGTTCGATGGAATGACATGCCCATCAAGGGCAGCTTCTTCTATCAAGTCGCGTGCCAGCGCTGGTGATCTCGCGCAGTGTGTTGATTTCAAAGGGTTTTCTGGAAATGATCTGGCGGGCTGTCCTGTCCTGGGGTGTCGCAAGATGGGGCACTTGTCACTTCCTGAGACAGTGGGAGCGGTCATGGTGTATGCAGAGAGTTTCATATCGTCAGGGATAAGATCACTGGGTACGATCATGTCCATTCAATCCCCCAAGAGCAGACTTCAGTCTGTCAGGAGACAAGGTGCCAACACCATCCCCCGTCCTGGCTTTGCGCCGGGCTCGCTTGCATTTGCTGGAACACGGCGACTTCCCCTCCGAAGGGGTGGATGCCCGTGTGGCCCGTTCCTGGCAACGCAGTCTGGCTGCCGGCCTGCTGCCTGCTGGACGCTTGCTTGACACCGAGCACGCCAGTGCCAGCGAGCTGAGCCGCACCATGGCCAGCAACCACGATTTGCTGGCGCATTCGCGCCCGGTGATGGAAGTGCTGTTTGAGCAGGTGCGTCACCTTCACGGCATGGTGATCCTGGCGGACCGGCGCGGTACGCTGATGCATACCCTGGGGCAGGTTGATTTCCTGAGCCGGGCCGAGCGGGTGGCATTGTCCTGCGGGGCCTCGTGGCATGAGCAGCATCGGGGCACCAATGCCATCGGCACCGCACTGATGGAGGCGACAGGCATTGAAATTCACGGTGCCGAGCACTTTTTTGAGCGTCATGAATTTCTCACCTGCACTGCGGTGCCCATCCGTTCGGCGATGGGTGAGCTGATGGGGGTGCTGGACATTTCGGGCGACCAGCGCAGCCGCCAGCCGCACACCATGGGGCTGGTCAGTATGGCCACGCGCTTGATCGAAAACCGCTTGATCGCGGCGACATGCCGTCGGCATCTGCTGTTGCATCTGCATCCGCAGGTTGAAGGCATCGGCACGGTGGCCGAGGGCATCGTGGCTGTGTCGGAGGACGGCTGGATCGTCGGGGGCAATCACGCCGGTTTTGATTTGCTGCATGTGACGGCGGCAGAGATCGGCGCGGTCCAGATCAAAAATCTGCTGGATGTGTCGCTGGACGAACTGCTGTCGCGTCATCGGTGCCGCCCGGGGCAGGCCAATCCAGTGCGTTTGCCGGACGGCACATTGCTGTTTGTCCGGTTGCAGCGGGATGCTGGCACCTTGCTGGCTGGCACCACTGCTACGCCTGCCCGTGTGAACTCCCTGGCGGCGCCCACCAGGGAGGCGGTGGACGCGTTGGGAGCGCTGGACACCGGGGACACGCGCTGGCGCATTGCTTGCGAGAAAACCCGCCGGGTGCTGGACAAACCCATTCCCTTGTTGATACAGGGGGAGTCAGGGGTGGGCAAGGAGTTGTTTGCCCGTGCAGCGCATGACAGCGGCCCACGACGCCACCAGCCGTTTGTCGCCATCAATTGCGCTTCGGTGCCCGAGAGCCTGATTGAAGCGGAACTGTTTGGCTACGCAGCAGGTGCTTTCACTGGTGCCCGGCGCGAGGGCAGTCCGGGCCGCTTGCGCGAAGCGCATGGGGGAACGCTGTTTCTGGATGAAATTGGCGACATGCCATTGGGTTTGCAGGCACGTTTGCTGCGGGTGTTACAGGAGCGCCAGGTCACGCCATTGGGCGGCGGCCAGACGGTGGCAGTGGACTTTGCCCTGGTCTGCGCCAGCCATCGCAAGTTGCGTGACGAGGTTGCCGCTGGCCGCTTTCGCAATGACCTGTATTACCGTATCAACGGCCTGACGGTGGTGCTGCCGCCCCTGCGTGAGCGCACGGATTTCACCGTGCTGACGGGCCGTTTGCTGGCTGACTTGAATCCGGACCGCCAGGTGCAAGTGCGGCCCGAACTGCTGGAGCGCTTGCGCCAGCATGGCTGGCCAGGCAATTTGCGCCAGTATGCCAATGCCCTGCGCACCGCCAGTGCCATGCTGGACGCGCATGAGGTCTGGATTGACTGGCGGCATCTGCCGGACGATTTGCTGGAAGACTTGACACCGGCGGCCGTCAACCTGGTCGCGTCGCCCACCAGTCATGGGCCGACCAAAGCGCTTGCCGAGCCGCTGCAAAATCTTCAGCAACTGTCTCTCCAGGCGATGCAGCGTGCGCTCGATGATTGCGGCGGCAATGTGTCACAAGCCGCACGCCGACTCGGCGTCAGTCGGCAGACCCTGTATCGCAAGCTCAATGCCTGAGCGCGCCACCGCCCACTTGGGCATATCTGACTGATTTATGAACCTGTTTACCTCACTGAGTTATCTCGCGGCGCTGCACGAGCACAAACATTTTGGTCGTGCAGCGGATGCCTGTCACATCACCCAGCCCGCTTTCTCCAATGCCATCCGGGCGCTGGAAGAAGAGTTTGATACGGCCATTGTCAAACGGGGCCGGTCTTTTGAAGGCTTCACGCCCGAGGGGGAGCGCATTTTTCAGAGTGCCCAGCGTATGCTGCATGAACATGCGCTGCTGTTACAGGATCTTCAAACGGTCAACGACCAACCGGTGGGCACCTTGACGCTGGGTGCCGTGCCGTCGGTGATGCCGATTGCCGCGCGTTTTGTTGGCCGCCTGCAGGCCCGTTATACCGGCTTGTCGATGGTGCTGCGGTCCATGAGTTCACAGGACATTGAATCTGGTCTGGAAAACCTGTCGGTGGACCTCGGACTGGGGTATACCGACCGCCTGCAGGCCCGCGCCACCAAGCTGGTGGCCACCCACCAATACACCGAGCGCTATTTTTTGCTCAGACGCGCAGCCAAGCCGCTCAAATCGGGGTTGCGCCTGGTGAGGCAGCCCATACGCTGGGCTGAAGCTGCCGACTTGCCCTTGTGTCTGTTGACGCCGGAAATGCACAACCGGACCATTGTGGACGCTGCCTTCCGGCAGCTTGGTGTGGATGTCAAGCCGGTGATTGAAACCAATTCGATTCTGACACTGGGCCTGACGGTGTTGGTTGGAGAAGTCTGCAGCATCCTGCCGGGCGCGCTGGTGGGGGTGCTGCGTGGTTATGCCGAACTGGAGGCCATACCGCTGATTGACCCTGACGTGTTGACACCGATCGGGTTCATGTCGGCGCGCGCCGACCGCCAATCCAACGCGTTGCATGCGGCGCTGGCCATGGCCAATGACCCGCTCTGGCTGCATCACGTGATGGCGCATGTCGGCTTGCTGCGGGCCAGCGGCGCCGCCAACTGACGCTCGCTGTATCCGCTGGCCGATGGCGCTATGCAGACGGGTGCATACATTCAACGTTTGTATCAATCCATGTGCAGATTAAATTGGAAATGGTGATGCCCTCTCCGTGATACTGTCCCCAGCTCACATCAAGTGCGCGTTTATAGAAGGAGACAGCATGACGTCAATCACGAGCGGGGTGGCTTTGCACCCCGAGGAAAAACTGGGCATTCTCAGCAAGGAACACATTGTTGCTGGCCCGGGTTTCAACCGCTGGCTGGTGCCCCCCGCCGCCCTGGCCATTCACCTCTGCATTGGCATGGCTTACGGCTTTTCCGTGTTCTGGTTGCCTTTGTCCAAGGCCTTGGGGATCAAGGAGTCCATCAAGTGTGGTCCCGATGTGGGCTTTTTCGGACAACTGTTCACCACCACTTGCGACTGGCAGATTTCCACACTGGGCTGGATGTACACCCTGTTTTTTGTGCTGCTGGGTTCTTCGGCCTCACTTTGGGGTGGCTGGCTGGAGCGGGTTGGCCCACGCAAGGTGGGGGTGATCGCGGCCTTTTGCTGGTGCGGCGGACTGCTGTTCTCGGCGCTGGGGGTGTATTTACACCAGTTCTGGATGATGATCCTCGGCTCGGGGGTGATTGGCGGCATCGGGCTGGGTCTGGGTTATATCTCACCCGTTTCGACCCTGATCAAGTGGTTTCCGGATCGCCGTGGCATGGCCACCGGCATGGCCATCATGGGCTTCGGCGGCGGGGCCATGGTGGGCTCTCCGCTGGCGGCTGATCTGATGAAGTACTTTGCCACCCCAACAGACGTGGGCGTGGTGCAGACCTTTCTGACCATGGCGGCGGTGTATTTTGTATTCATGATGGCCGGTGCTTTTGGTTACCGCATCCCCGAGTCCGGCTGGAAGCCGGCTGGCTGGACACCCAAGCCGGCGCATGTCAACAACGCCATGATCACCCAGCACCATGTGCATGTCAGCAAGGTCTGGGGTATTCCGCAGTTCTGGCTGATCTGGATGGTGTTGTGTATGAATGTGAGCGCCGGTATTGGCGTGATCGGTATGGCTTCCCCCATGCTGCAAGAGGTGTTTGGTGGTTCTCTGGTGGGGGTGGCCAAGAAATTTGGTGAGCTCGACAAGGCACAACTGGCCGCCATTGCGGGTGTGGCTGCAGGCTTCACCGCTTTACTGAGCCTGTTCAACATTGGTGGCCGTTTTTTCTGGGCCACGATTTCCGATCACCTGGGGCGCAAGCTGACTTATGTCATTTTCTTTGTGCTGGGTGGGCTGCTGTATTTCAGCATTCCGGGGAGTGCTGCCGCCGGTTCCAAACTGCTGTTTGTCGCGGCGTTTTGTGTGATTCTCAGCATGTACGGCGGCTGTTTCTCCACCGTGCCGGCCTATCTTGCAGACATCTTTGGCACCCAAAATGTGGGGGCCATCCATGGCCGCCTGCTGACGGCCTGGGCGACAGCCGGTATTGTCGGCCCGGTGGTGGTGAATTACATGCGTGACTATCAGCTCAGCCTGGGGTTGCCGCGTGAACAGGTCTACAACCAGACCATGTACATCCTGGTGGGTTTCCTGGTGGTGGGCTTGATCTGCAATTTGCTGGTGCGCCCGCTCAATCCCAAGTGGTTCATGACGCCGGAAGAACTGGCGATCGAGAAACGTCTGGCGCATGAAAAGGTCAAGGGCTCGGAGGTCCATGGCGATGGCACCCATGCCCACGACAAACCCAGCAACCCGGTCTTTGTGGTGCTGGCCTGGGCGGCAGTCGGGATGCCATTGGCCTGGGGCGTTTATCGCACCATGATCACGGTCGCCAAGTTTTTCTGACCGATACCGCTCAAACGAGTCTGGCAGCAAACAGAAAGGCGGCGTGATGTCTTTTTTTGAAAAGTGCAAAGGGGATGGTGCGGCGTTGCCGCCGCTGCCTCCGGCCAGGGCCATTGCCCTGGCGTGGATGGGCGGGTTATTGGCCATTGGCTCAGTGGCGGCCCTGACCGATCTTCTGTCGATGACGCTGGTACTGGGCTCGTTCGGCGCCTCCTGCGTGCTGGTGTTTGGTTACCCGGATGTCCCGTTTTCCCAGCCAAGGAATGTGATTGCCGGACATGTCATCAGCTCGTTGACTGGCTTGGTTTTTCTGGCCGTGTTGGGACCCCATTGGTGGGCGGTGGCGCTGGCGACGGCCACTGCCATTGCACTGATGATGCTCACACGGACGGTACATCCTCCGGCCGGATCGAATCCGGTCATTGTCTTCCTGACACAACCGTCGTGGAGCTTTTTGCTGTTCCCCACCCTGGTTGGTGCCGTGGTGCTGGTGGTGGTGGCGCTGGTCTATAACAACCAGACCCGCGCCGCCAGGTATCCGAAGTATTGGTAGCCCTGGCGCTCTGGTGTGATGGCCGGATTCATTGGTGAGTTTTTGTGTGTGTTGGTTGACCCTATGATTCAACGCAGTCGGAATGTTCTGTGATGGCAGAAAAAATGCAACAAACTATTCAAACTTTGGTGGCAGCCAAAAAGCACCTGCCGGGTGCCTTGCTCCCCATTCTTCATGACATCCAGGACGCGCTGGGTCATGTGCCGGCGGATGCGGTGAGTGTTGTCGCCCAGGCACTGAATCTATCGCGTGCGGAAGTCCACGGTGTGCTCACGTTCTACCATCATTTCCGGCACGAACCAGCGCAAGCCCATGTGGTGCAGATTTGTCGCGCCGAGGCCTGCCAGTCCATGGGGGCCGAGGGGTTGTGGGCGCATGCCTGCCGCCAGCAGCAGGCGCGCGGTGATGGTGCTGCCTTCACGCTGGAGCCGGTGTACTGCCTCGGTTTGTGTTCGTCGTCGCCCGCCATGGTGGTGGACGACAAGTTGCATGCCCGGGTCGATGCCGACAAATTTGACCGCCTGGTCGCAGCGGCAAGGATGCCGGCATGAGCATCAAGATTTTTATACCGCGCGACTCGGCTGCCGTGGCCCTCGGTGCGGACGAAGTCGCCGCCGCCCTGCTGGCCCAAGCCCAACAGCGTGGGCTGGCGATCGATCTGGTGCGCAACAGCTCACGCGGCCTGTTCTGGCTGGAGCCGCTGGTCGAAGTGCAAACCCCTGCAGGCCGTGTCGCCTACGGTCCGGTGACTCCTGAGGATGTGGCCGATCTGCTTGAGGCCCAGTGCCACACCGGAGCCGATCACCGCTTGAAGCAGGGGCTGGTCGAAGACATCCCTTATCTGAAACAACAAGAGCGCCTGAGCTTTGCCCGCATAGGTGTGACCGATCCGCTCTCCTTGGCCGACTATGAAGCGCACGCAGGTTTTGCCGGATTGCGCCGGGCCTTGGACATGCCGGCCACCGAGGTTGTGCAGCAGGTGCTGGACTCCGGCCTGCGCGGGCGCGGTGGCGCGGCGTTTCCGGCCGGTATCAAATGGAAAACCGTGGCTGCTGCTCAGGCCGCGCAGAAATACATCGTCTGCAATGCCGACGAGGGCGATTCGGGCACCTATTCCGACCGCATGACGCTGGAGGGTGACCCCTTCATGCTGATTGAGGGCATGAGCATTGCGGCCATCGCCACCGGAGCCACGCAAGGTTATATCTACATCCGCAGCGAGTACCCACAGGCCGTAGCGGTGATGCGTGAGGCGATTGCCAGGGCCACCGCAGCGGGCTTTCTGGGCGCGGACATTCTGGAGTCTGGCAAGACCTTTCATCTGGAAGTGCGCAAGGCTGCCGGAGCCTATGTGTGTGGTGAAGAAACCGCCATGCTGGAGAGCATTGAAGGCAAGCGTGGTGTGGTGCGTGCCAAGCCGCCGATTCCGGCGCTCAAAGGCTTGTTTGGTCAGCCCACGGTGATCAACAACGTGATCACCCTGGCCTCGGTGCCAGTCATCCTGGCACGTGGTGCCGATTTCTACAAGAACTACGGGGTGGGGCGCTCACACGGCACGCTGCCGTTTCAGCTCACCGGCAATGTCAAGCGTGGTGGGCTGATTGAGAAAGCCTTTGGTGTCACCCTGCGCCAGTTGATGTTTGACTTTGGCGGCGGCAGTGCCTCGGGCCGCCCGATCAAGGCGGTGCAGGTTGGCGGGCCGCTGGGGGCTTATGTGCCTGAGCAGTATTGGGATGTGCCCCTGGATTACGAGGCCTATGCCGCAGTCGGCATCACGGTCGGCCACGGTGGCATCGTGGTGCATGACGACACGGCGGACTTGTCCCAACTGGCACGCTACGCCATGGAATTTTGTGCCATCGAGTCCTGTGGCAAATGCACGCCGTGCCGCATTGGTTCGACCCGGGGTGTGGAGGTGATTGACCGCCTCAAAAGCGGCGACCACAAAGCCGAGGCGCTGCTGCGCGATTTGTGCGACACCATGACCCACGGCTCCTTGTGCGCCATGGGCGGGCTGACCCCCAATCCGGTGTTGTCGGCCTTGAACCACTACCCGCAGGACTTTGGCCTGGCCGCGCCCGTGGCCAAAGTCGCTTGAAAGTCCAGGATCAGGAAAACATCATGTTTGAACATCTGCAAGAAACCGACTACGGCACCCCACGACGCGCTTCAACACAAGAGGTGACGCTGGAGATTGATGGCCAAAGCATCACCGTGCCCGCAGGCACATCGCTGATGCGTGCCGCCTTGGAGGCCAGTATCCAGGTGCCCAAACTGTGCGCCACCGACAGCCTGGAGCCATTTGGCTCCTGCCGCCTGTGCTTGGTGGAAATTGAAGGCCGCCGGGGTTTTCCGGCTTCTTGCACCACACCGGCTGAGTCGGGTATGAAAGTGCACACGCAGACGCCCAAATTGCAGCAATTACGCAAGGGGGTGATGGAACTCTACATCTCTGATCACCCGCTGGACTGTCTGACCTGTGCTGCCAGCGGTGACTGCGAGTTGCAGGACATGGCCCGTGTCACCGGGCTGCGTGAGGTGCGCTATGGGCAGGACGGGGCCAACCACTGCAAGAGTCAAAAGGACGAGTCCAACCCTTACTTCACCTATGACGCCAGCAAATGCATCGTCTGCAACCGCTGTGTGCGCGCCTGTGAAGAAACGCAGGGCACGTTCGCCTTGACCATCTCGGGCCGAGGCTTTGCCAGCCGCGTGTCGCCGGGGCAAGACCAGCCGTTCATGGAGAGCGATTGTGTGAGCTGCGGGGCCTGCGTCGCGGCCTGTCCGACGGCCACCTTGCAGGAAAAAAACGTGGTTGAGCTGGGCCTGCCCGATCGCAGTGTCATCACCACCTGCGCCTACTGTGGCGTGGGTTGCGGCTTCAAAGCCGAGCTGAAAGACAACACCGTGGTGCGTATGGTTCCGTGGAAAGACGGCAAGGCCAACGAGGGCCATGCCTGCGTCAAAGGCCGTTTTGCCTGGGGCTACGCCACACACCAGGATCGCATCACCGCCCCCATGATCCGCAAGAGCATCCACGAGGCCTGGCAAGAGGTGAGCTGGGATGAGGCCATTGCCTACGCGGCCAGTGAATTCAAACGCATCCAGGCCAAAGATGGCAAGGATGCGGTGGGTGGCATCACCTCAAGCCGCTGCACCAATGAAGAGGTTTACCTGGTGCAAAAGCTCATTCGCGCGGCCTTTGGCAACAACAATGTGGACACCTGTGCCCGTGTTTGCCACTCGCCCACCGGCTATGGCATGGGTGAAACCTTTGGCACCTCGGCAGGCACGCAGACCTTCAAATCGGTCGAGCAGGCTGACGTGGTGCTGGTGATGGGCTCCAACCCCACCGCCGCGCACCCGGTGTTTGCCTCGCGCTTAAAGAAGCGCCTGCGCAGCGGGGCCAAACTGATTGTGGTCGACCCGCGTGAGATTGAGCTGGTGAGTTCACCGCACATTCAGGCTGCGCATCACCTGGCGCTCAAACCTGGCACCAATGTGGCCATGATCACGGCGCTGGCGCATGTGGTGGTGACCGAGGGGCTGGTCAATGAGGCCTTTGTGGCCGAGCGGTGCGACACCAAGAGCTTCAACGAATGGCGCACCTTTGTCGCCAAACCCGAGAACTCGCCCGAAGCCTTTGAATCCGTCACCGGTGTGCCCGCCGCTGAGGTGCGGGCGGCGGCGCGGCTGTTTGCCAGTGGCCCCAATTCAGCCATCTACTACGGCCTGGGCGTGACCGAACATGCGCAGGGTTCTACCACGGTGATTGGCATTTGCAACCTGGCCATGGCCTGCGGCATGATCGGGCGCGAAGGGGTCGGCGTGAACCCGCTGCGCGGCCAGAACAATGTGCAAGGCAGTTGCGACATGGGCAGCTTTCCGCATGACCTGCCGGGTTACCGCCACATCGGCAACACCGCAGTGCGTGAGCAGTTCAACGCCGCCTGGGGGGTCACGCTCAACCCCGAGCCGGGGCTGCGCATTCCCAATATGTTTGAGGCGGCGCTGGACGGCACGTTCAAAGGCTTGTACTGCGTGGGTGAAGACATTGTGCAGTCTGACCCGAACACCCAGCATGTGGTCTCAGCGCTGGAAAAGATGGAATGCATCGTGGTGCAAGACCTGTTTTTGAACGAGACCGCCAAGTACGCCCATGTGCTCCTGCCAGGCAGCTCGTTCCTGGAAAAAGACGGCACTTTCACCAATGCCGAGCGGCGCATCAGCCGGGTGCGCCAGGTGATGCCGCCGCTGTCGGGTGTGGGCGACTGGGAAGCCACCATGAAGTTATCGAATGCTTTGGGCTACCCCATGCACTACAGCCACCCCGAGCAGATCATGCAGGAGATTGCCGCGCTGACACCCTCGTTCCAGGGCGTGAGCTATGACAAGATCGAGCGGCTGGGCAGCGTGCAGTGGCCGTGTAATCAGAACACGGTGGAGGCCGGTACTTCGTTGATGCACATTGATAAATTTGTGCGCGGCAAGGGCAAGTTTTTCAACACGCAGTACGTGGCCACCGACGAGAAGGTCACGCGCAAATACCCCTTGATCCTGACCACTGGACGGGTTCTGTCGCAATACAACGTCGGCGCGCAAACCCGGCGCACCGCCAACACGCAGTTCTACAGCGAAGACCGGCTGGAGATCCATCCGCACGATGCGCAAGAGCGCGGCATCCAGCAAGACGATTGGGTGGGCATTGACAGCCGCGCTGGGCAAACCGTGCTGCGCGCCGAGGTGACTGAGCGTATTCAGCCCGGTGTGGTCTACACCACCTTCCACTTCCCCGAATCGGGCGCGAATGTGATCACCACCGACAACTCTGACTGGGCCACCAACTGCCCCGAGTACAAGGTGACCGCCGTGCAGGTGATGCCGGTGGCGCAGCCTTCGGAGTGGCAACAATCCTATGCCCGTTTCAACGCCGAACAACTGGCCCTGGCACAGGCGGTGTTGCCGCTGGAGCCGGTCATGTCAGAGACGGGGCGATAAGAGGTGCTGATGGACATGGCTGGGGTGGACTTACCTGCGTCGCAGGCCTGCCGGGTCCTGGCGGTGAATCGGCTTCGCGCCGGGCAGGCTGCGCAGGTGCAAGACCGCGTGGCTGAAGAAGTGCCGGTGGCGCTGGAGTTCAACGGGGTGTCCCACGCTGTGATGATGGCCACCCCCGCTGATCTGGAAGACTTTGCCTACGGCTTTGCGTTGACCGAAGGCATTGTGGACACCCCGGCGCAAATCCATGACTGTGAATGGACCGTCAACGCCCAGGGCTGCACGGTGCAGCTGACGATTGCCGCCGCCTGTTTTGCCCGGCTCAAGGAGCGGCGGCGCAACCTGACCGGACGCACCGGCTGCGGCCTGTGTGGCACCGAGAGCCTGGCGCATGCGGTACGGCCGCTGGCACCCCTGAGTAACCCGCCCTGTTTTGAGGCCGTGGCCGTGACCCGCGCGATGGCCGATTTGCGTGAGCACCAACTGCTGTCGGCGCTGACCGGGGCCACCCATGCCGCCGCCTGGTGCACGGCGGACGGCCAGATCGAGCTGATCCGTGAAGACGTGGGCCGCCACAACGCGCTGGACAAATTGGTCGGCGCGCTGCGGCGCTCCAGCCTGGAGGCGCACAGCGGCTTTGCCCTCATCACCAGCCGCGCCAGTTACGAGATGGTGCAGAAAACCGCGACAGCGGGCATTGGCTTGCTGGCCGCCGTCTCCGGTGTGACCGGTCTGGCGGTGGACGTGGCCCACGCGACAGGGCTGACGCTGCTGGGCTTTACCCGTGGCAACGATCTGTCCATTTACAGCCACCCTGAACGACTTTCGATGGATTCCCCATGACCCGTGACGACACCCTGATCCGTATGGCCAACCAGATTGGCACTTTTTTCGAGAGCATGCCCGATAGGGCAGAGGCGCTGGCCGGTATTGCCAAACACCTGAAAAACTTCTGGGACCCGCGCATGCGCCAGGCCTTGTTGGCGCTGCTGGATAGTGCGGACACGCCTGCCATCAAGGCCATTGTGCGTGAGGCCATTCAGGCGCACCGGGACATGCTGGCCTGACGCCGGATGCATTGGTTGGCTGCGTGATCAAGTCACGCCAGCGGCTCTTGTGTGGCCAGCAAGGGTAGCCGGATAATCCGGCCAAACTACCGAAAGGCGTCTATGTCCCAAGCTCACAACCCCCCCAAAGTGGCCGTGCTGCTGGCTGGCTGCGGCCACCTGGATGGCGCCGAAGTACGCGAAGCCGTGTTGACGCTGCTGGCGCTTGACCAGCACGGCGCGGCGTTCCAGTGTATTGCGCCCAACGCGCCACAGTTCCATGTGGTTAATCACGTCACCGGTGAGCCGGTGCCCGGGGCACAGCGCAACATCCTGGAAGAATCCAGCCGCATTGCCCGCCTTGGCCAGTGCCTGGACCTGGCCCAGGCCCGGGTGCAGGACTACGACGCGCTGGTCATGCCCGGCGGTTATGGCGTGGCCAAGAACCATTGCAGCTTTGCCTTCAAGGGGGCCGAGGCCGAGGTGCGTCCCGACGTGGCGGCGTTTGTGCGCGGCTTTTTTGCCAGCGGCAAGCCGGTGGGCGCGATTTGTATAGCCCCGGCGCTGGTGGCGCTGGCACTGCATCAGGCGGCTGACAGTGCAGCGCTCACGCTGGGCAACGATGCGGGTTGTGCCGCCGCCATGCGGCAACTGGGCCAGCAGCATGAAAACACCCCTAACGCCCGCGACATTGTGATTGACGAAGCACACAAACTCGTCACCACCCCGGCCTACATGTTTGATGACGCCCGCCTCAGTGATGTGTTCACCGGCATTGAACGCTGCGTGGCCGAGGTGCTCAAGCGGGTCTGAAGGCCTGGGCTGGCTTGGGCACCAGCTTACCAGTCTTTTTGGCCTCTAGCCCGGAAGAAATAAGCTTGTATAGCTATATAAAGCATAGCAATTTAACGCCTGGGCGAATTCAGCTGCGGGGCAAGCACAGCGTTGCCGCCAGGCCGCCTTGGGGGCGGTTGTGCAGGCTCAGTTCACCGTCGTGCAGCAGGGCGATGTCGCGGGCAATTGACAGGCCCAGGCCGACGCCGCCGTGCTGGCTGCGGGCGCTGTCCACGCGGTAATAGGGCTCGGTGACCTTGGCCAGTTCCGCCGGGGCGATGCCGGGGCCGTCGTCCTGCACGGTGATGCGCAGCTGGGCGGTGCTGTCTTGCACGTCAATGCTCACCTGCTGGCCGTATTTGAAGGCGTTGTCGATCAGGTTTTGCAGCGCCCGGCGCAGGGCGCTCAGGCGGGCGGTGAAGGGTGAGTGCGCCTGGCCGCTGAGGCTGATGCTGCGGCCCAGCACCCGTGCGTCTTCGGCCATGCTTTCCAGCAGCGCGTTGATGTCGATCGGGCGCACCGGCTCCTGGTCCTGCAGGCCGCGCAGGTAGTCCAGCGTGGCGTCCAGCATGGTGGCCATGGCCTCCAGGTCGGCCGCCATCTGGTCACGCAGGGTGTCGTCGCTGACCAGTTCGGCGCGCAGGCGCAGGCGTGTCAGCGGTGTGCGCAGGTCGTGTGACACCGAGGCCAGCGCCCGTGCCCGTTCGTTGACCAGCCGTTTGATGCGGGTCTGCATGCGGTTGAACGCCTGGGTGGCGCTGCGGGTTTCGCTGCTGCCCTGCGTGGGCAGCGGCGGGGCGTCCAGGTCGCTGCCCAGGGCGTCGGCCGCCCGGGCCAGTTGCTGCAGGGGCAGGGTGGCCTGCCGCACCGCAATCATGACCACGGCCGTGACGATCACCAGTGTCGCCAGCAGCTGGGCGATCAGGTCGTTGGACAGTGCCGGTGGCGCGGCTTCCGCGGCGCGCCGAACCGTGATGCGTACCCATTGACCACTTTGCAGACGCACATCAAAACTGCGCTGCAGGGTGTCAGCCGGTGAGCCCGTCGCCAGGTCAACGTGGCGGATGTCGCGCTGGCTGCCCAGCTGTGCCGCCAGCATATGGCCAATGACCCCGCGCGGTGGGTTGGGCGACACTTGGCCGGGCGCCACCTTTGCCACACTCAGATCGTCGTCCTGCAGGGCGGGCAGGGCCATGTCAAGCTGCGTCACCCCCACGGTTTCCAGCACCCGCACGGTTCGGGCGATGCGCTCGGCAAAGCCGGTGGCGCGTGCCTGTGTCACCACGCTGGAGCGTTCATCCCATTGCAGCCACAGGCTGACACCTTGCGCCACCAGCAGGCCGGCCAGCAGGATCAGCGCCACGCGGGCATACAGGCTGGAGGGCAGGGCACGCAGCTGCCAGTGAGGCCAGTTCAAACGCATGTGCTGCTGGCCTCCACCACGGCGGCCAGCACATACCCTTCACCGCGCACGGTCTTGATCAGTTGGGGTTCGCGGCTGTCATCACGCAGGCGCTGGCGCAGCCGGCTCACCTGCACGTCAATGGCGCGGTCGTAGGCCTCGGCTTCGCGGCCATGGATCATCTCGATCAGCTGGTCGCGGGTGACCACCCGGTTGGGGTGCTCCAGCAAGATGCGCAGCAGGCGGAATTCACCACCCGACAGCGGTGTGGCCACGCCGTCGGGGGCGCTCAGCAGTCGTGCTGCCGTGTCCAGGCACCAGCCGGCAAAACGCAGGCAGCGCACCGGCTCCGGTTTCAGATTGGGCGGCAGGGCCCGGGTGCGGCGCAAAATGGATTTGATGCGGGCCAGCAGTTCACGCGGGTTGAAGGGTTTGACCAGGTAGTCATCGGCCCCCATCTCGATGCCCACGATGCGGTCGGTTTCTTCGCCACGGGCGGTGAGCATGATCACCGGCAGGCTGGACTTGGCGCGCAGGTCACGGCACAACGTCAGGCCATCGGTGTCGGGCAGCATCAGGTCCAGCACCAGCAGGTCAACCGCGTGGCGCTCCAGCATCTGCCACATCTCGTGGCCATCGCGGGCGGCAATGGCCTCAAAGCCGTTGCGCGCCAGATAGTCCACCAGCAGGCGGCGGATTTCGGGTTCGTCATCCACGATCAGGATGCAGTCACTTTTTTCCATGGCATGCCATTGTGGGTTCTTGGAAGGCAAGCGTACAAGCGGGCCCCTGGTGTTGCCAGCCGCATGTACCGGGGTTTTGTAACCCACTGTAACGCAAGCCCGCGGTGCAACAGGGCGATGCAAATTCGCCGTTGGCAGCAACACTGGCTTGACATGACTGCGCTCCAATCATTCCCAGGGAAGCCGGCAAAGCCGGCCAACCGCTTCAGTCAACAAGGAGTACATCATGAAAACCGCAACCACCCTCAAGTTCGTGACCTTGGCCGCCCTGCTCGGAGCGGCTCTGAGCGTTACCGTGCTGGCCCAGCCCGGCCCCGGCCCCGGCCCAGGTGCCGGAGGACCGATGATGCAGGGCGCCAGCCAGGCCGGACCTGCCGCACGCGGCATGCGCAACATGCGTTTTGACAAAAACAACACGCCTGGCTGGTCGTTGATGACGGCTGAGGAGCGCCGGGCCTTCCAAACCAAGATGCACGCGGTCAAGACCTATGAGGAATGCAAGTTGCTGCAGACGGAACATCACACCGCGATGGAAGCACGGGCCAAGGAAAAAGGCGTGACCTTGCCAACGCCGCGCCAAAACGGCTGTGACAACATGAAAGCACGTGGCTTCATCAAGTGATCAGCCTGCGCTGGCAATCAGACATGTCAGCAATCTTATGAGCTTTTTTGCCATCCAACCCGGACAGAATAACGGCTTATTGCTATGTTAAGTGTAGCAATATCGTCTAGATACTGACCGGGTGGCTAGCCTGCCACTTCTGGATTGCCTGGCGCAGTTCAGGCAGGGCCAGTGCGACGGCCTTTTCACCTTCGAGAATGGCGCGGTCTTTCTGGTCAAAGTCGGTGGCGCCAATCAGTCCGACCTTGGGGCGGATCACCACGTCCGCACGCGCCAGTTCCTGTTCGGTCAGGTGTTTGATCATGATCCTCAGCGTGCTGCTCACCGCCTGGCCCAGACCGCCGAAGGCTTGACGCTGCTCCAGCTGGGCCGAGATGTCCACCGCCACCACCAGGTCAGCGCCCAGCTCACGCACGGCATCCACCGGCACCGGGCTGGCCAGGCAGCCGTCCACATAGGTCTTGCCTTCAATCTGGGCCGGTTTGAAAAAGAGTGGAAAACTGCTGGAGGCACGCACCGCCTGACCCGTGTTGCCGCGGGCAAAGTCAATCCGGCGGCCGTTGTCACCCCGGGTGGCGACGGCCACAAAAGGTTTGCCGAGCTGGTCAATGGGGCGGTTTTTCACCAGCTCATTGACATAGTCCTGCAGCTTCTGGCCGATCAGCAGCCCCTCCCAGGGGGTGCGCAGGTTGAGGTCTTTCACCTTGTTCTCGTCCA
>NZ_JAQTWM010000118.1 GCF_028689305.1 Rhodoferax sp.
GCACAGGCGTGCGCCCAGTGCTGCACTTCAAACGGGTGGTCTTCAAAGTCCAGGCTGCGCACCGGGGTGTAGGGCGGTATGGCGTAGAGGCGTTTTTCGCGGCCCGCGCCAAACAGTTGCAGCGCCGGGTTCATGTGCATCTTGGGGTTGTCAAATTTCGGGATCGGTGAGGGCGACATCAGGTAACGCTCATTGACCATCACCGGATAGTCATAGGCGTGCGAGATGGCCCCGAGCTGCGCAATGTCTTCGTACAGGCGCACATGCATCAGGCCGTATTCGCTCAGGGCGTGCATCTTGATGGTTTCTTGCCTGCGCGGCTCCAGCTTGGACAGCGGCTCGGGCATGGGCACCTGGTAGACCAGGGTTTGCGCTTCGGTCAGCGGCACTTCAGGGATGCGGTGGCGGGTCTGGATCAGCGTGGCCTCGCGCGTTTTGCTGGTGGTGGCCACCCCTGTGGTGCGGGCAAAAAAGCGCCGGATGTTGACCGCGTTGGTGGTGTCGTCCGAGCCCTGGTCAATGACTTTGAGCACGTCGTTCTGACCCATGATGCTGGCGGTGATCTGCACGCCGCCAGTGCCCCAGCCGTAGGCAAAAGGCATTTCGCGTGAGCCAAACGGCACCTGGTAGCCCGGCACGGCCACCGCCTTGAGCAGGGCGCGGCGAATGCGTTTTTTGGTGCGCTCGTCCAGAAAAGCAAAGTTGTAATGTTGATCCATCATGCAGCCTCTTGCTGGATCGGGTTGAGATCGCGGGTGCGTGCCTCGGCATGGGCTTGGCGCAGCTTGCGCACCAATTCAAGTTCGGCCTGAAAGTCCACGTAATGCGGCAATTTGAGGTGCTGCACAAAGCCCGAGGCTTCGACGTTGTCGGCATGCGACAGCACAAACTCTTCGTCTTGCGCCGGGGCCACCCGTGGCTCGCCCAGCTCGTCGGCGCGCAGGGCGCGATCGACCAGCGCCATGGCCATGGCTTTGCGCTCGGCGCCGCCAAAGGCCAGGCCGTAACCTTGGGTGAACTGCGGCGGCACGTCGCGGCTGCCGCTGAACTGGTTGATCATCTGGCATTCGGTCACCTCCAGGTCGCCGATGTCAATGACAAAACCCAGTTCGTCAGGCACCAGTTCGACGCTGACCGTGCCGCGCCGGATCTCGCCCGCAAACGGGTGTGAATTGGCATAGCCGCGCTGGGTGGAGTAGCCCATGGCCAGCAGCCAGCCTTCGTCACCCCGCGCCAGCGCTTGCAGGCGCAGGGCGCGGTCGGCTGGGAACATCAGCGGGTCGCGGGTCAGGTCGCCGGGTGGCATGGCGTCAACCGCTTGCGGGGTTTCCAGCAGACCCTCACGCGCCAGCAAGTCGTTGATGCGGGGGACGGGGGCCGGTGGCGTCTCAAGGGCGAGGCACTTTTCCGGCGGGTTGTCACTGGCAACAGGTGAGCTGGCGCTGCTTTCCCCTTCGGCCAGCAGGGCAAAGTCGAGCAGGCGCTGGGTGTAGTCGTGAGTGGGCCCGAGCAGCTGGCCGCCGGGCACTTCTTTGAACGCGGCCGAGATGCGCCGCACCAACGCGATGCGGGCGGTGTCGAGCGGCTCGCTGTAGCCCAGGCGCGGCAAGGTGGTGCGGTAGGCGCGCAGCAGGAAGATGGCTTCCATCAAATCACCGCTGGCCTGCTTGATGGCCAGGGCCGCCAGCTCGGGGTCGTACAACGAGCCTTCACTCATGACCCGGTCCACCGCCAGTGAAAGCTGCTCACGGATTTGCGCCACCGTCAAGGCAGCGATGGCGGTGTCGCCCCGTCGTTGTTGCTCCAGCAAACGCCAGGAGCTCTCGATGGCGGCAGCGCCGCCTTTGACTGCGACATACATCTCAGACTCCTTCCAGTCGGCGCACACGGGTGGTGCGGGGCAGGCCCAGGGCCGCATCACCGCAGGTGAAAACCAGGTCGACCCCCTGCGGAAAAGCCGCGTGGTTGGCCTGCCACTGGGCCCAGAAATCGTCAGGCAAGCCTGGCAGGCCAACACGCTGCACGTCCGCAATGCCGGGGCCGCGCCACTCCAGGCTTGGGCCACCGGTCAGTGCGGGCAGCTCGATCAACAGGGTGCAGGACAACTCGGGGGCGGCTGCCGAGCCGGGTGCAAAGTCGGCCAGCGTGGGCAGCTGCGCCAGGTCGGTCAGCACCGCGAAGCTGGCTGTATCCGGTGACGGTGCCTCTGGCGCACCGGTGTGAAAACGCAGCCATTGCGGCAGGTCGGCATCCAGGCCTTGCCACCACACCGGGGTTTCATCGTCGCTCAGGGTCAACAGCAGACGCGCCAGCGCGCCACCCAGTGCCACCCCGGGCAAGGCCGGGCCGATGTGGCGCACCTGCCCTGGCCTGGCCAGCGCATCGATCAGCGCACGAAAGGCCTGCTGGCTGTCGTGCACGCTGTCGGAAAAACCAGGCGCCAATGTCAAAGTCTGGCTCATGCTTCACCCCGTACAAATGTGAAAAATTCAACCTTGGAACCAGCCACCGCGTGCTGTCTCTGCGCCCGGGCCCGGGCTTGCAGCCGGGCCAGTGGCGCAATCAGCTCGCGTTGCAGCGTGTCGTGGTGCTGCGGGTCTTGCAGCAGGGCATCGAACAGCGCGGCCAGTTCGGCGCGGCGTTTGTCGCGGCCCAGCGCATAGGCCACGCCCAGCGGCCCCTGGCCCAGCCGCACGGCGCAGCGCACGACACTGGCCTCACCCAGGTTGAACGGGTTGCCGGTGCCACCCACGCGGCCACGCAGCATCACCATGCCGATTTCAGCTGGGCGCACCCGCTGCAGTTCGGGCAGTTCACCCACGGTCAGGTGCATGTTTTCAAGTTCGGTCAGGGTGGCCCGCGCCAGCACGGCCAGCCAGGCCGGACGCGCGACAGTAACGTGGGTTGGGGAATCACTTGTCATACAAAGGTCTGGAACAGTCGGTTAAGTTGGAAACCCGTGCACACCGTTTAAACACGATGTCCATGGCCGCTAGTTGACGTTCTCAACATGAAGGATTTGTGACATTTCAGTCTTTCATGCCCACCGGGCTGGCACAGTATTCACTATCATTTTTATAGCTACATATGATGGATTGATGTGGGCTAAGGCCTGATTTCATGTCTATTTTTTCGGATACGTCCGTGGCTGTCACATAGATGTCTAAATCAGTCACTAGAGTGGCGCTTGTCCTCATTCACCGGAAAAGCCCATGCCCTTCAGACAACTCACCTGCAGCAGCTCGGGGCGGCGCAGCGGCGTCACCGTGTGGCGGCAGATTGCCGACACGCTGGCTACCGAGATTCGTGATCGCGCTTATGCCGACACGGGCCGTTTGCCCGGTGAGGTCGATCTCGCCACCCGTTTCGCCGTCAACCGGCATACCCTGCGCCGGGCGATGGCGGCGCTGCAAAGCGAAGGGCTGGTGCGCATCGAGCCAGGTCGGGGCATGTTTGTGCAGCATGAACTGCTGGACTACGCGCTGTCGCGACGCACCCGCTTCAGCGAAAACCTGCAGCGCCAGGGTTTTCTGCCCAGCAAACAACTGCTCACCGCCCGTGAAATACCGGCACCCGAGCGGGCCGCACGCGAACTCCAGCTGGCCAAGGGGGCCAAGGTGTTGAAAGTGGAAATGCTCGACGAAGCCAATGACGCACCGATCGGTCTGGCCATCGCCTATTACCCGGCGTTGCGGTTCACGGGCTTGCTGGAGATGCTGGCCGGGGGCACCCGCACCACCGACATCCTCAGGCATTTCGGTGTGCAGGACTATGTCCGCGAGCGCAGCCATGTCACCACCCAGATGCCGGATGATGAAACCGCCCGCCTGCTCAAGCAACCAAGCACCCGGCCGCTGCTGTGTGTGGAGTGTGTCGACGTGGACATGGATGGCACCCCCATCAAATATGGTGAAACGTTTTTTTGCGGCGACCGGGTGCAGTTGGTGATCGCTGCCGAGGGCAGCGCATGAGTCCGCGTTATGCCGTCTACTTCGCCCCCGGCAAGGACTCGCCGTGGTGGGCATTTGGCAGTCGCTGGCTGGGCCGCGACGAATGCCAGAACATCCCCCTCAGCCAGCCCCCCCTGCCACCGTTCACCCCCGACGAACTGCGGGACATCACCGCGCCGCCGCGCCGCTATGGGTTTCATGCCACGCTGAAGGCACCGTTTTACTTGTCTGACGGTTTGACCGCTGACCACCTGCTGGCGCGCCTGCAGGCACTGGCGGTCACGCTCAAGTCGGTGGCGCTGGGGCCGATGCAGGTGAGCACCCTGGGGGACTTTGTGGCGCTGAGGCCCATCACCCCCCCAGAAGATCTGGCCGTTCTGGCTGCAAGCTGCGTGACCGCACTCGATCACTTACGCGCACCTTTGTCCCAGACCGACCTGGCCCGCCGCCAGGAAGAACATCTCACGGCGCGCGAACGCACGCTGCTGCTGCAGTACGGTTATCCCTATGTGCTGGATCTCTTCCGCTTTCATTTCACCTTGAGCGGCCCGCTGCCGTGGCCTGTGGCACAGCAGGTGCAGCAGGCTTTGGCTGATCCGGTGGCCCGGCTCAATGCCACCACACCGTTGGTGCTGGACCGATTGTGTCTGTTCGTCGAACCGGCAACAGGCCAGCCCTTCCAGCGCCTGGCCGACATGGAGCTGGCGACATGAGTGGCCAGTGGGTGTTTGTGTGTGGCCCCTCCGGCGCTGGAAAGGACAGTGTGCTGGACTGGGCCGCCACCCATCTGGCGGCCCATCAGGACATTGTTTTTGCCAGGCGCATGGTGACGCGCGCGGTCAAGCCCGGTTCGGACCATGATCCCATCACCACCGAAGCGTTCACCCGCCTGATGGATGCCTGCCGCCTGGCCTGGAGCTGGCAGGCGCACGGGTTCCACTATGGCATTGACGCCCACTACGCGGAACAGGTTGCCGGTGGGAAAACTGTGGTGGTCAATGGTTCACGCGAACATGTCGCCGGACTGAAAACCACCCGGCAGGTCCGGGTGGTCCAGATCGTTGCCGAAGCCAGCCAGCTGGCATGGCGCATGCAACAACGCGGGCGCGACGCGCCGCACGAAATCAGCCGGCGGCTGGAGCGCAATACGCGGTTTGCCGGCCTGCAGGCAGACTGCACCATCCTGAATCATGGAGAACTGGCCGATGCCGGTCACCAGCTGGTGGGCTTTCTGATGGATACGACGCTGTCGTCAGCGTGAGATGGCGTACGTCTGCTGCACCAAGTGAATTGAGAAATTCTGAAACCACCGGACCATCTGACAATGTCAACGCGGCATGTCGGGCTGAACGGCCGGTGCCGCAAGCTGGAAGGCAGCCAAAGCACCGCAAGCCAGATCAATAGCCAGAATTTGTGGATAGGGGGAGATATCCACTTTGAACCGTCTGGCACTTTCTATTTGGGCTACCAAGTAGGCGTCAGCCAGGGTCGGGCCACCACCGAAACAAAAGTTGCCACGGTTTGGATCAGCAGCCAGCATGGTTTCCAGCGCCTCAAAACCGTCGTTGATCCAGGTAGCGCACCAGGTCAACACAGCAGCTTCATCGCAGCCCAGCGTGTGGCGCAGGTACTCCAGCACGCGGCGGTTGTTGAGCGGGTGAATGTCGCAACCGACGAGAGCGGCCAGGGCGCGCACACGGGCCCGATCATCCGGGTTAGACGGCAACAGTGGCGGTGTTGGGTAGCGCTCTTCCAACCATTCGATGATGGCAGGCGACTGCGTCAATATCAGATCACCATCCACCAGCGCAGGCACAAAACCCTGCGGATTGAGCGCCTTGAAAACGGCATCAAAATGCGCCTCGGCACGCAAATCGACCGCCACATAGTCCCAATTCAGGCCTTTGAGGTTAAGCACGATACGCAAGCGATGCGAGGTGCTGCTGCGAAAGTAGTTGTATACCTTCATCGCTCGTCAAAACTCACCGTCACATGTCCGCTGGTGGGACGCGATTGACAGCTCAATACAAAGCCCTTGTCGGTCTCCCAGGCTTCCAGGCCAAAATTCTTGTCCATCACCACGCTGCCTGTCATGACCTTGCAGCGGCAGGTGGCACACACCCCGCCTTTGCAGGAAAACGGCAAATCCAACCCGGCAGCCATCGCCACGTCCAGCACATGTTCATCCGGGTTCATGTGCAGCGCGTGTGATTTGCCATCCAGCACCACGGTCAACGCCACCTGGCCTCCAGCGGGCAGCCTCAAATGCGTCACCGCTGCCTGGCGGGCTTCGGGGCTCAGTGCCTCCAATGTGGGTGAGGTAAACCGTTCGGTATGCACCTGTTTGGCGGGTACACCCGCCTCCAGCAAGGCCTTTTCGGTGACCTCGATCATGGCCTCGGGGCCACAGATAAACACCTCGTCCATACTGCCCACGGGGAGCAGCGCGTTGATGATGGCACGCACCTTGTCGCCGTCGATCCGCCCCTGCATCAGGTCAGCTTCCTGGGCCTGGCGCGACAGGATGTGGATCAGTGTCAAGCGACCGGCAAAACGGTCTTTCAGGTCTTGCAGGGCTTCGTTGAACATCACACTGGCCATGCTCCGGTTGCCATAAACCAGTGTGAATTTGGAGTCGGGCTGGTCTTCCAGCGTGCTGGCCATGATCGACAGGATCGGTGTGATGCCTGAGCCAGCCGCAAAACCCACCCGGTGCAGCGCACGCGGACGTTTGGACACAAAACGGCCATCGGGCGGCATCACCGCCAGCGTGTCACCGGGTTTGAGCTGGGTCGCGGCCCAGTTGGAGAACACCCCATCTTCCATCGGGCGGATGCCCACCACCAGCTCATGGTGCTTTTTCAGGTGGCTGTGGGTGCAGCAGATCGAGTAACTGCGGCGCACGTCGGCACCCTCAATCTTGCTGCGCAGAGTCAAGTACTGGCCGGGCTGGAAGTCAAAACTCTCCAGCAGGTCATCGGGCACGCTCAGGGCGATGGCCACCGCGCCAGCCGCCTCGGGGCTGATGCGGGCCACACGCAAATCGTGAAAACGGGGGGATGTAGACATGATGGCTTAATAAGGTTTGAAGTAATCAAAGGGTTCCATGCAGCTCAAGCAGCGGTACAGCGCCTTGCACGCGGTCGAGCCAAAGTGCGAAGTTTCGGTCGTATTTTGTGAGCCACATTGGGGACAAGGCACCGTCATAGCTGCGTCACAAGCTACTCTTTTAGAAGCAAACTGGATCACGTTGGCCGCCGGTGTGCCACAGCCGCTGGGGTGTGGTGGCGCAATGCCATAGGCACGTAATTTCTCACGCGCCTCAGGTGTCATCCAGTCGGTCGACCAGGCCGGGGCGATCTGGGTCAACACCCGGGCCGCCACACCTGCTTGTGACAAGGCATTCACTACGTCGTCTGCCATTTGGCTCATGGCCGGGCAGCCACTGTAGGTCGGGGTGATGACCACCTCCAGCCCGGTGGCGGTCTGGCGCACGACACGCAAGATGCCCATCTCACGCAGGTTCACCACCGGAATCTCGGGGTCAGTCACCGACTCCAGCAGGTTCCAGATGGCATAAAACGGCTCATTGGGCTGCTTCTTGGCAATCGGGCCGTCTGGCAGATGCAGCAGGCTTGGGGTGGCATCCACTTGCATGGTGTTTACCAGACAGCTTCAGGATGGGCGCGTGCCAGACTCTGCATTTCCGCCAGCACAAAGCCCAGATGCTCGGAATGTAGGCCGGTTTTGCCGGTGGTGACAAACCCGCCTGCGGCCGGACGTTTGAGGGTGGCCTCAACCAGGGCCTCGTCGACCAAGTCATTCCAGGCGGTTTGCAATGGCCGGGTGTCCACCCCCATGCCAGTCTTGACCACCGCGGTTTCCATCACGCTTGGCGTGAAGAACTCCTGGGTGTAAGGCATCAAGTGATTGATGGCGGCTTGCATCCGGGCATGGGATTCGTCGGTGCCATCCCCCAGGCGCACCAGCCAGTCACGGGCATGGCGCAAATGGTATTGGGTTTCCTTGAGCGACTTGGAGGCAATCGCCGCCAGCTGTGCATCGGCCGAACTCTTGAGTGCGTCCCATACCAGCACCATCAAGGCGCTGTAGAGAAAATTGCGGCCAATCGTCACGGCGTAGTCCCGGTCACCACTGCTGGTGGGGGCCAGCGCGGTGCTGTGCGGCAATTCCAGCAGGGTGTAATTCTTGAAATCCGGCACATCACGAAAGTAGGCCAGCAGGTCTTCGCTGGTCTTGCCGTCCTTGCGTACCGTGGCCACATGTTGATAAAGCAGGCGGGCTTGGCCAATCAGATCCAGGCTGTTGTTGGCCAGCGCCAGGTCTTCCTCGATGACCGGGCCATGGCCACACCACTGGGCATTGCGCTGGCCCAGGATGACCGCGTTGTCCGCCAGATGCAGCAGGTAGTCTTGGAAATAGGCTGCCATTACATGTGCCCCACTTCTTCAGGAATGTCATAAAAGGTGGGGTGGCGGTAGATCTTGTCTGCGGCTGGCTCAAACATCGCATCTTTGTCTTCCGGTGCACTCGCCGCAATATTTTTGGACGGCACCACCCAGATGCTCACACCTTCCTGACGGCGGGTGTAGACATCACGCGCCATTTGCAGCGCATGCTGCGCGTCACTGGCGTGCAGGCTGCCGCAGTGCTTGTGCTCAAGCCCTTGTTTGCTGCGAACAAATACTTCCCAGAGGGGCCAATCTTTGAGGGCGGGGGTTGAGGTGGTCATGCGGTCTCCTTGGTTTGTTGAGGTTGGTGTTTGCGGGCGTGTGCCAGGGCGGCATCACGCACCCACTGGCCATCGTGATGCGCTTTGACACGGGTGGCCAGACGCTCGCGGTTGCAGGGACCATTGCCGTTGACCGTGGCCCAGAATTCGTTCCAGTCGATCTCGCCATGGTCGTAATGCTGGCGCTCCTCGTTCCATTTGAGCTTGGGGTCGGGCAGAGTCACGCCCAGCACATTGGCTTGTGGCACGGTGGCATCGATGAACTTCTGACGCAAATCG
>NZ_JAQTWM010000028.1:0-23001 GCF_028689305.1 Rhodoferax sp.
CAGGCGCAGGGCCAGCAGGTGGGTTGGCTGGATGCCAGTGTGCCCAATCCGGCGGGTTTTGATGACAACTGGGCCGCCGTGCTGATGGACGATGTCCATGCCTTCGATGCCACGCAACAGCAGGCGGCCTTTAACTGGTTCGTCAACGCCCAGACCCAGCAGATTGCCGTGCTGGCCGCGGGTGCCTTGCCGCCGGCTGACCTGAAGCTGCGTGACGACCTGCGCTCGCGCCTGGGCTGGGGCCATGTCTTTGCCCTGCAGGCGCTCGATGAAACCCAGCGGCGCAGCGTGTTGCGCGCCAGCGCCCAGGCGCGCGGCATCACCCTGAGCGACGAGGTGATGGACTTCATGCTGACACGTTTCAGCCGTGACCTGGGGTCACTGATGGAACTGCTGGACCTGATGGACGGGTATGCCCTGCAAACCCAGCGTGCCATCACCATTCCCCTGATCAAAACCATGATGGACAACGCGTGAAGCGTGTCCCCCTGTACCACCCATGAAACTGGCCCTGTTCGACCTTGACCACACCTTGATCCCCACCGACTCGGACTACGAGTGGGGGGTGTTCACCACCGCACTGGGCTGGAACGATGCCGCTGAATTCACGCGCCGCAACGAGGCCTTTTATGCCCAGTACAAGGCCGGCACCCTCGACATCCATGCCTATGTGCGTTTTGCCACCACCGCCATCCGGCAGCAAGGTGCTACAAATTCAGAAGCTGCTCATGCCCAGTTTATGCGGGCTGTGGTGCAAAAAGCCATCAAACCCCAGGCGCTGGAGCTGGTTCGCTCGCACCAGGCGGCGGGGGACGCCACGGTGATCGTCACCGCCACCAACGAATTTGTCACACGTCCGATCGCCAGCGCGTTTGGTGTGCCCGAGCTGATTGCCATCAACCTGGTGCGTGACCCGGCCACTGGCTGGTTCACCGGGGACATTCTGGGCACGCCGTCTTTCCGTGAGGGTAAAGTGGCGCGCATGCAGCAGTGGCTGGCCAGCCGCCAGCTGGCCTGGGACGACGTCGAAAGCACCTTCTACACCGATTCGATCAACGACCTGCCGCTGCTGGAGCGTGTCACCCACCCGGTGGCGACCAACCCCGACGACCGGTTGCGTGCCATCGCCGGCGAACGCGGCTGGCGCATACTCGATCTTTTCCCAACCGACGCGTGAGTGAGGCGCTGTCAGCCCGGTTCACCCGATCAGGACAACACAATGATTAAAAAATTCATCAACAAACTTCTCGGCAAGGCCGCACCCACGGCCAAGAGCCCGTTTGGCAAACGCGCCGAAATTGGCCCCGAGGTGCACGGCATTGACCCCAAACTGGTGGACGAACGCGCCGTGAATGTGGTGCGCACCCTGAAACATGCCGGGTTTGAGGCCTACATCGTGGGTGGTGCGGTGCGTGACCTGATGCTGGGCCTGGCGCCCAAGGACTTCGACGTGGCCACCAACGCCACGCCCGAGCAGGTCAAGGGCCTGTTCCGGCGCGCCTTCATCATCGGCCGGCGTTTTCGCATCGTGCATGTGGTGTACGGGCGTGGCCGCGAGCATGAGGTGATCGAGGTCTCGACTTTTCGCGCCTATCTGGACAATGCCGCTGCCGAACAGGTGGCGGGCAATGAAAAAACCAGCAAGAGTGACCTGGCCGGCATGAAACACGCGGTGGATGCCTCGGGCCGGGTGCTGCGCGACAACGTCTGGGGTCCGCAGGACGAAGACGCCGCGCGGCGCGATTTCACCATCAATGCCATGTATTACGACCCCGAGCGGCAGATCGTGGTGGACTACCACCACGGTATGAAGGATGCCAAGGCACACGTGATCCGCATGATTGGCGACGCCGCCACCCGTTACCGCGAAGACCCGGTGCGCATCATCCGAGCCGTGCGGTTTGCCGCAAAACTCAACGCGCTGGGTTTCAAGCTCGACCCCAAAACTGTGGCGCCGCTGGTCAAGAGCCAGTCCTTGCTGCAGCAGGTGCCGCAAAGCCGCATGTTTGACGAAATGCTCAAACTGCTGCAAACCGGCCATGCCCTGGCCTCGATCGACAAACTCAAGGAGCTGGGCTTGGCGCGTGGCATCTACCCGCTGCTTGATGTGGTGGTGGAGCGTGCTGAGCAGCCGTTTGTCAAAGCCGCGCTGCTTGACACCGATCGCCGTGTTGGTGAAGGTAAACCGGTGGCGCCGAGTTTTCTGCTGGCCTGCGTGCTATGGGCCGATGTGCGTGACGGCTGGGCGCAGCGCCTGAAAAACCAGCAGCACGCCCACCCGGCGCTGATGGACGCCATTGACGATGTGTTCAACGCGCGTATTGGCGACGTGTCCGGGCGCGGCAAGCTGGCCGGTGACATGCGTGACATCTGGACCATGCAGCCGCGTTTTGAAAAGCGAGTGGGCAGTGCGCCGTTTGGTCTGGTCGAACAGCCACGGTTCCGGGCCGCCTTTGACTTCATGCGTCTGCGTGCCGAAAACGGCGAACTCGATGAGGTGTTGTCGGACTGGTGGGAGGAGTTCAGCCTGGCCGATGACAACCTGCGCCGCGACATGGTCGACCAGGTACGGCTGGAGCAGCAGCAGCGGCCCAAGCCAGCGCGGGCGCCCCGGGTGCACAAGAGCCCGGTCCATGGCGCCGCCGGGCAAGCTCCGGCCATGGATGATGCCAGTGCCCTGCACCGTCCCGAAGCCGAAGTCCAGGCTGAGGGCGCCGATGCCCCGAAAAAACGCCGCCGCCGTCGCCGCAGCCCGAACCGGGGGGCTGGCGGGGAGGCCGGTGGCTCGCCCGCCCAGGACTGAACCTTGTCGGCTGACTGTTCCGACCCGATGCCTGGGCAGGCGCGGCCAGCGGTGCTGGCCTACGTGGCGCTCGGGGCCAATCTGGGGGACGCCCGTGCCACCGTGCTGGCGGCCATACAGCAGGTGGCCGCCTTGCCGCAGACGCGCTTGGTGCGCGCCTCCAGCCTGTATCACACGGCGCCGGTGCAGGCCAGCGGCCCGGATTTCATCAATGCCGTGGTGGCGGTCCAGACCGGTCTGACGGCGCCTGAGCTGTTGCGCCAGCTGCAGCAGCTTGAAGCCCAGGCCGGGCGCGAGCGGCCCTACCCCAACGCTCCGCGCACGCTGGACCTGGACGTGTTGTTGTATGGCAGCGCCCGCATGGACAGCCCGCAGCTGGTGCTGCCGCATCCGCGCATGATGCAGCGCGCCTTTGTGCTGTTGCCCTTGGCCGAAATTGCACCCGAGCGGATCAGTGCCGCGCAGCTGGCCGGGGTACGGGATCAACGCATTGAGCGGCTGCTGGCGGGCTCATCGGGATAAAACCTGTGAATTGGCAGACCCAGCCGCGCTAAGATGCATCGTTAACAAGTGGGACTGGAGTTAAGTCATGAACCTGAAAAACCTTCGCCTGGCGACCAAGCTGTGGCTTTCCATCTGGCTGATTGTGGTCGGCATCTCACTGGTGGTGGGGTACACCGCCTGGCGCAGTGCCAGTGATCGGGCACAGAGCACGGAGGTGCTTGACCGGCTCAGTCAACGTGTCAAGCAGACGATTCAGTGGGAAGGGCTGACCAAAGCCAATGCGGCGCGTTCGTATGCGGTGTTGCTCAGCAGTGATCCGGCAGTCGAGCTTGGCATCAAGGACGAGATTGCTGCGACGTCGGCGGAAATTGGCAAGATTCAAAAAGCCATCGAAGGCAGTGGTTTGACGGCTGCTGACCAGGCACTGCTGGCCACGGTTGGCGAGAACCGCAAGAAAGTGCTCGACACCCGGGCCCAGGCCATGAAACACCGCGCCGACGGGAACCCCGAAGGGGTGACCACCACCCTGAATACCCTGTACCTGCCGGCCATGGCCGCTTATCAAAAATCACAGCATGACTTTGTGGTGATGCAGGAGCAGAACTATGAAACGACGCGCGCCGGTTATGCCAAGCGCGCCAGTGACCTGGTTTTGCTCTCGGGGGGCTTGATGGTGGTTTTGCTGGTGACCATTTTGCTGGGCGCAGCCTGGCTGATTCGCACCATTCACCGCCCCTTGACCCAGGCCAATGAACTGGCCGCCCGGATTGCCCAGGGTGACCTCAGCGCGAATGTGGATGTCGGCCGGGGTGATGAATTTGGTGATCTGATGAAGTCACTGGCCAGCATGAGTGAGTCGTTGGGCCACATGGTCAATCAGGTGCGCCGCAGCACCGACAGCATTGCCACCGCCAGTGCCGAAATTGCCCAGGGCAACAACGATCTGGCCCACCGCACCGAAGAGACCTCCAGCAACCTGCAGACCACCGCCTCGAGCATGAACCATTTGACGCAGACCGTGCAGGTCAGCGCGGACAACGCCCGCCAGGCCAGCACCCTGGCGGCCAATGCCTCCAGCGTGGCTGAAAAAGGTGGTGCCGTGGTGCGCGAGGTGGTCAGCACCATGGAAGAAATCAACCACAGCAGCCGAAAAATTGCCGACATCATTGGAGTGATTGATGGCATTGCGTTCCAGACCAACATCCTCGCGCTCAATGCCGCCGTGGAGGCGGCACGCGCTGGCGAGCAGGGCCGCGGCTTTGCCGTGGTGGCCAGCGAGGTACGCGGCCTGGCGCAACGCAGCGCCGAAGCCGCCAAGGAGATCAAGATGCTGATCAACACCTCGGTCGACAAGGTGGCTTCCGGCACCCAACTGGTATCGGATGCCGGTGCCACCATGAACGACATTGTGCAGTCGGTGCGCAAGGTGGCCGAGGTAATCAACGAGATCACGGCCACCTCGGGCGAGCAAAGCGCCGGTATTTCGGAGATCAACAGCGCGATTGGCAACCTGGATCAGATGACCCAGCAAAACGCGGCCCTGGTCGAGCAAAGCGCCGCTGCCGCCGAGAGCATGCGTGGCCAGGCCAGTCAGCTGGCGCAGGCCGTGTCCGTGTTCAAAACCAGCGCCTCAAGCCCGTCTCTGGCCCAGCTGCCGCCGCGTGACATCACGCCACGCCCGCAGCAGGTGGCTTACCGGCGGCCCGCCCAGCTGCCGCCGGCCAGTGCCAGGCCGGCACTGCGGGACAAACCCGTGTTGTCGGGCAAACCCGCGCCCAAGCAACTGGGTTCGACGCCCAAAGCGCCAGCCAGGACCACCGCCAAAGCCGCACCCGGCGTGGCTGCCGGCAAACCCGCCTTGCAAAAGCCGGCGGCGATCAAGGCCACGTCAACCACCGATTCCGATTGGGAAACGTTCTGACGTTCAGGCCAGTTCGGCAATCAGTTCAATTTCCACACAGGCACCCAGCGGAATCTGGGCAACCCCAAAGGCGCTGCGGGCATGGGCGCCTTTTTCTGCGCCAAACACCTGGCCGATCAGTTCGCTGGCGCCATTGGTCACCAGATGTTGTTCGGTGAAGTCGCCGGTGGAGTTCACCAGGGACATCAGCTTGACGATGCGTGTGACGCGGTTGAGGTCACCCACCGCCGCGTGTAATGTGCCCAGCAGATCAATGGCAATGGCGCGTGCAGCCGCCTGGCCTTCGGCGGTGCTGAGGTTCTTGCCGAGCTGGCCGACCCAGGGTTTGCCGTCCTTCTTGGCAATGTGGCCGCTCAGAAACACCAGGTTGCCGGTCTGGACAAAAGGCACATAGGCTGCTGCCGGAATGGCCACGGGGGGCAGGGTGATGTTGAGTTCGGCGAGTTTGGCGTAAATGCTCATGCTGGGTCTTTCTGTAAGAAAAATAGGGCTCTAGCCCGGATGAAATAAGCTGTTATAGCTATGAAATACGTAGCAATTCAGGGTGAGGATTTTAGCTGGATGCCACCGGCTCCACGGTGACCCCAACACGCAGCGTGTGGCTGGCGCCGCCGTGGATCACACCGCGCAGCGGCGACACGTCGGAGAAATCCCGCCCGATGGCCAGTGTCACATAGTCCTCCCCGGGCGCGGGCCAGCCAGCGCGGTCATTGGTGGGGTCAACATCCAGCCAGCAGCCTGGGGCTGCGGCCGCGCCGGCGGCCTCGGGCGGGGCGGGCAGATACACCGAGGCCCAGGCGTGCGAGGCGTCACTGCCGCGCAGCTTGACGGCGCCCGGCGCCGGCTGGGTCAGCAGATAACCGCTGACATAACGCGCCGCCAGCCCCAGCGAGCGCAGGCAGGCGATGTAGATCTGGGCAAAGTCCTGGCACACCCCTTTGCGTTGCGCCAGCGCCTGCAGCACCGGGGTGTTGACCTCGGTACTCTGGCTCTCGTAGCGGAACTCGCGGTGGATGCGGTGCATCAGGTCCAGCGCGCTGGTGCGCAGGTTCTGGCCGGGGCCGAAGCTGGGTTGGGCGTAGCTGGCAAATTCGGCCTGCAGCGGCACCATCGGCGAGGCAAAGACAAATTCGCTGGCGGCATCGAACGCGCCACCGGCCTGGTAGCGAAAGCGCTCGCGGGCTTGCTCCCATGCGATGTCGCACGGCGGCAGGGTGACGGCCTGGGTGATGACCTCACTGCAGGCCAGCACGCGCAGCTGCCGGTGGCGTTCCTGCAGCGAGAAAAAACACCGTGTATTGCCAAACACATCGGTGGTGCAGTGGCGTTGCGCCGGTGGCGGGTCCATGTCCAGCCGGTGGGTCAGCACCTGCTGGCTGGCACCGTGACGCGGCGTCAGGTAGGCCATGTGCTGCGCCGTCTCCACCGCTGGGGTGTAGTCGTACACCGTCTCATGGGTGATCTGGAGTTTCATAAGGCGCCCACACTGCGGTTGACCAGGCTGGCGTGGGTGAAATAGGTGGTGCTGATCTCTTCGGACACCTCGCAGGCCGAGCGCTGGCACTGCTGCAGCAGGCTGCTGAGCAACGCGTAACGCGGGCTGGCCGGGGCTGCGGGCTGATCCGGGGCACTGTCATCACACAAGGCGGTCAGGTCCCAGGCGCCGGGATCAGGCACCTTGAGCGACAGCGGGGCCAGCTGGTCGGGGGCGCTGCCTGCCAGTTTTGCCAGGCGGCCACGCAAGGTGTGAGCGACCCAGGAGATGGAGCGCGGGTTGTCGCGGTCCATGACCAGCAGGTCAATCAGGGCCGGCATGTCGCGGCTTTGCTGGAATTGCGCGTGGAAGGTGATGGCGCTGTCAAACAGCTCGATCATCGCGTCAAAGCCGCTGTCGGACGCCAGGCTCTGGCAGGCCAGCGCCTGCTTCAGGGCCGAGGCCAAAAAGGCCAATCGTTCGATGTGCCGGCCAATGCTCAGCAGACGCCAGCCATCGTCACGGGTCATGCGGTCGGTCTGGGCGCCGGTGATGGCCGCCATCTGGTCGCTGGTGTCCTTGAGGATCTGCAGGGCGCGCAGCGTCGAGTCCTCGCCGTGCTGGCGGTAGTCGGCAAAACGGGCAAACAGCGCCTCTTCGGCGCGGGTGATGATGCGCCAGTGCTCCTGCGACAGCCGTTCACGCACGCTGGCGGCGGCCAGTTTCAGGGCGCGCAGGTTGTAGCCGACACTGGTGGCGCCGTGGCTGCTGTCCAGGCTGTCGATCAGGGCGCGTTCAAACACCCGCGGTGCCTGCTGTGGGCTGGGGACGCCGGGCAACACCAGCGTGTTGACCACGGCCATCTGTCCCAGCCAGCCCAGCAGCGCGCCGGACGGCGGCGCTTCACCGTGCAGGCAGTCCAGCGTCAGACGCGCCAGGCGCAGGGTGTTTTCCGTGCGTTCGGTGTAGCGGCCCAGCCAGAACAGGTTTTCGGCGGCCCGGCTGGTCACCAGCCGTTTGCGTTGCAGCAGGCTGGCGGGGGTCAGGTGCGGCTGGATCAGGGTGGTGGGGTCAACCTCGCCCTGGGTCAGCGCCCAGACATCGGCGCTGCTGCCACCACGCTGCATGGCGGTGATTTCCTGGCCCGCGCTGGCCACCCGGGCCAGGCCACCCGGCAACACGCGCCAGCCCTGGGCGCCGTCGGACACTGCGAACACCCGCAGCATGACCGAGCGCGCCTGCAGGCCCGGCTCGCCCGACCAGGTGGGCATTTGTGACAGCGGGGTATAGGCCTGGATCGTGTGTTCCTGGGGTTGGCGCACAATGCGCCCGGCCCATTCGTCCAGGGCTTGGGGTGACAACTCACGCCCCAGCACGGACTCGAAGCTGTGGTGGCGCGGGCTGCCCGGGTAGGTGGGCTTGATGGCACAGTCCCGCAGCTGGGCCAGGGCATCCAGCATGGCGCTGCGTTCACCACACCACCAGGTCGGCAAAGCTGGCAGGGACAGTTCTTCAGCCAGCACCTGGCGCGCCAGCGCCGGCAGAAAACCCAGCAGGGCGGGGGACTCCAGAAACGCCGAGCCCGGCGCGTTGGCCACCAGCACATTGCCGGCGCGGATGGCCTGCAGCAGCCCCGGCACACCCAGCGTGGAGTCGGCCCGCAGTTCCAGCGGGTCCAGGTACTCGTCATCAACACGTTTGAGCAAGCCATGCACCGGCACCAGCCCGTCAAGCGTCTTCAGGTACAGGCAAGCGTCACGCACCAGCAGGTCACTGCCTTCCACCAGGGTCAGGCCGAGGTAACGCGCCAGGTAGGCATGCTCAAAATAGGTTTCGTTGTAGGGGCCGGGCGTCAGCAGGGCCAGGTGGGCGTTGGCACCCTGCGGACTCATGGCCTGCAGGCTGTCCATCAGCGCACGGTAGGTGCTGGCCAAGCGCTGCACTTTCAGGCTGTCGAAGGCACGGGTGAACTGGGCCGAGATGGCCAGCCGGTTTTCCAGCAGGTAACCCAGACCGGAGGGCGCCTGGGTGCGCTGCCCGACTAGCCACCAGTGGCCGTCCGGCCCGTGGGCCAGGTCAAAGGCGGCGATGTGCAGGTAACGGCCGCCTGCCGGCTTGACGCCATGCATGGGACGCAGATAACCCGGATGCCCCTGCACCAGTGCTGGCGGTAGCAAACCGGCGGCCAGCAGCTGCTGCGGGCCGTAGACGTCCTGCATGATGTGTTCGAGCAGGCGCATGCGCTGCAGCACACCCGCTTCGATGTGCCGCCAGCTGGCCGCATCCACCATCAGCGGAAACAGGTCCAGTGACCAGGGCCGCTGTGGTCCGTTGTCGTCAGCATAAACGTTGTAGGTGATGCCGTTGTCGCGCACCTGGCGTGCCAACTGGGTGCTGCGTTGTGCCATGCCGGCTGCGGTTTCTTCCTCCAAAGTATTAAAAAAACCGGCCCATGCCCGCGTCATGTCTGCTTGAGCAGCTATGTTATTGGTAGCGTTTGCGGTCGCTTCGCCAGCCATCGTGCCGCGCACTTCGTCAAAGTGGCCACCCGCTGCCCGGAAGTGGCGGGCCAGCTCGCCCAGCCGGGCGGTGGCCGGACGGTGATCAGGGCGGGGTGACGGCTGGACGGGTTTCATTGGGGCAAGTATGCCAGTGAAGCCGCACTTTGAATGACAATCGCGGGTTCATCCAATTGATCGACCCGATCCAAGCCATGACCGACACTATGACCGAACCCCGCGTGAGTGACAGCCCAGCCAGCGTGGCCGAGCCGGCGCCAGCCCAGCCTGCCGCCAAGACAAAAAACCGCTTTGCATCGGCCCAGCCGGTGTTGGAAAAACTGTTTGAGTTGTATCCGCATCTGTTTGGCCGGCACTTTCTGCCGCTGAAGCTGGGGATCTACCAGGATCTGCTGGCCGCCCATCCTGACGTGTTCAAGAAAGACACGCTCAAAACCGCCCTGGGTGTGCACACCCGCTCGACCCGTTATCTGCAATGTGTGGCTGCCGGCCTCCAGCGCCACGACCTGCAGGGCCAGGCCGTGGAAGCGGTGGCGCCGGAGCATGTGTTTTTGTCGATTGCCGAGCTGTTTGCCCGCCGCCAGGCGCGCGCCACCGAAGACCTGCGTCCCAAGCTGCGTGCCCAGCTGGTGGCGGCCTACGAGCATTCCGGCCTGGCGCGTGCGGACTATCTGGCGCGTATCGGCACACCCAGCGAGGCCATCAGCGCCGTGTTGGATGAGGCGATCGAGCTGGTGGATCAGCAACGTGCGCGCAGCGCCGCTCTGGTCAAGGCGTTTGAAGCCAGCGGCCAGTCGGTCGAGGCTTTTGCCGATGCCCTGGGCATGGACGCCGGGCTGCTGCGGGCGGCCCTGAAACACCGCCAGTTGGTGGCCAGCCGGTCCGACGTTTAGCAGCTCTGGGCGCACCGGCTGGTTGACGTTTCTAGAATCGGAACTCGATTCAAAGGGACGGACCATGAACTACACCCAAAAACTCACGTTCTCGATGCTGGTGCCCACGGTGATGGTGGCGGGTGCCGGCTCAGCCGTGGCACTGGGGGCCTGGTGGATCCAGCGTGAGACCGCGACCGCTGATGCCGCCACGATTGCCAGTTACCTGACCATCGGCGGCTGGGCGGCGGGTTTACTCACCGTGGTGTGTGTGCTGGCCTGTCTGGCCTTTACGGTCTGGATCCGGCGCACTGCGCTGCATGTGTTGGGTGGCGACCCATCGATGGCCAGCGAGATTCTGGCGCGGATTGCCGATGGCCATCTGTCGGCACACATCCCCGAGGCAGCCCGGGGCAGTCTGCTCGATTCCCTGCAAAGAATGGTGCACACCCTTCAGAAAACCCTCGGCACCATTGGCCACGCCTCCAGCCGGATTGCTGATGTGTCACGGGAGATTGCCGACGACACCCGTGATCTGAACTCGCGTACCGTTCAAACCGTGGACCAGTTGCAGTCGACCGCAGCGCGTGTGGCCACCCTGGCGCACGACGTTCAGCAGTCGGTGGATGCCGCCAACCATGCCAATACCCTGTCTGCCCGGGCCGCCGAGGTGGCCACGCGGGGCGGGCAAGTGGTGGCTGACGTGGTCGAAACCATGGACGGGATCAACCAGAGTTCCAACAAGATCGCTGACATCATTGGCGTGATCGACGGTATTGCTTTCCAGACCAATATCCTGGCGCTGAATGCCGCGGTGGAAGCGGCGCGCGCCGGTGAGCAGGGGCGTGGTTTTGCGGTGGTGGCCAGCGAGGTCAGAAATCTGGCCGGCCGCAGTGCCCAGGCCGCGCGCGAGATCAAGGCGCTGATTGAGGACTCGGTGCAGAAAGTGGCCGCTGGTTCGGCGCAGGTCAAAACTGCGCTCAGCACCATGGACGATATCGTCACCTCGGTGAATCTGGTCCGTGGCGAGATGGTTCACATCAGCACATCGGCGCAGGCGCAATCCCAGGGCATGGTCGAGGTCAACACCGCCATTCATGCGCTGGATGAGATGACCCGGCTCAACGAGACCATGGTGGAGCAGTCCACCGCAGCGTCACAAACCCTGAATGAACAGGTGAGTGGTCTGACGCAGGCGGTCAGTGTGTTCCGGCCTTAGCGCGAAACACCACCCGCGTGTGAGGGGGCAACCTGCAGCGGGCCTGGTGCAGATCAGCTGATCAAAATCGCCCGGAAATCGTTCACATTGGTCAGGGTGGGGCCAGTCACCACCGCGTCCCCCAGGGTTTGGAAAAAGCTGTGGGCGTCGTTGTGGTCCAGAAAATGGCGCGGGTTCAGGCCCTGCGCCCAGGCGCGCGCCAGCGTGTCAGGGGTGAGCAGCGCGCCGGCAATCTCCTCCACGCCGTCCACCCCGTCGGTGTCGCCAGCCAGGGCGTACACACCGGGCGTGCCAGCCAGCGTCACGGCCAGTGACAGCAAAAACTCCACATTACGGCCACCCCGGCCTTGACCTTTGAGCGTCACGGTGGTTTCACCGCCGGACAGCAACACGCAGGGGGGCTGGAACGGCTGGCCGCGCAACGCCACCTGGCGCGCCATGCCGCCCAGCACCTTGGCCACGTCGCGAGCTTCACCTTCCAGGCTGTCACCCAAGATGCAGGGGGTGTAACCCGCCGCCTGTGCCACTTTGGCCGCGGCCTCCAGCGCCATTTGCGGCGCGGTGATCATGCGCACGCGACTGTTTTGCAAGCGCACATCACCGGGTTTGACGGTTTCACCGGCGCCACTTTCCAGCAACTGGCGGGCTGCGCCGGGTAGGGTGATCTGGTAGCGGCTGACGATGTCCAGCGCATCCAGGCAGGTGGTCGAGTCGGCCACGGTGGGGCCAGAGGCAATGTCCATCGGCGAGTCGCCGGGCACGTCGGAGATCAGCAGCGTGAGCAATGGCGCCGGGTAGCAAGCGGCACCAAGGCGGCCGCCCTTGATGCTGGAGAGGTGGCGGCGCACACAGTTCATCTCAGCAATGCTGGCCCCGCTGGCCAGCAGGGCTTTGTTGACGTTTTGCTTGTCAGCCAGCGTCAAACCTGCGCCAGGCGCGACCAATAGTGAAGAGCCTCCGCCGGAAATCAAGGCAATCACCAGGTCGTCAGCGGTCAAACCCTGCACCGCTTGCAGCAGGCGCTGCGTGGCCTGCAAGCCAGCTGGGTCGGGGACAGGGTGGGCAGCCTGCACGATCTCGATGCGCTGGCACGGCTGCTGGTAACCGTAGCGGGTGATGACCAGGCCTTCGAGCGGGCCGGGCCAATGCGCTTCCAGCGCCTGCGCCATGGCCGCCGAAGCTTTGCCCGCGCCGATGACGATGGTGCGGCCTTTGGGCGCTGGTGGCAAGTGCGGTGGCAGGCACAGCGCGGGCTGGGCGGCAGCCACGGCGGCATCAAACAGCTGGCGCAGCAGCGCGCGGGGATCAGTGGCGCAGGAGTGGGTCATGGGTTATATGTGTCAAATTGGCCTCCAGCCCGGGTGCAAACTGCCTGTTTAGCTATAAATTACATAGCAAACTGGTTGCCCGTGGGCCGCTTGGCCAATCTTAGCCGCAACGCCTACCCAGCCGTACTGGTGGCCAATCAGCCGCCACTGGCCACTTCGCAGTTGCCCATCAGCTCCAGCGCCTTCACCAGCGCTGAGTGATCCAACTCGGTAACTTGCCGAGAAAATCGAATCCCCGGTTTCACTTTAACTAAACAGCCTCCACAACAACCGGCGCGGTGCAGCGGCACCACCTGTGCCGGTGCCTACCTCGGTGACCGCCGCCGCAAGTCCAGCGTGAAGGGGAATTCGCGGCTGGCGGGCACATGGATGGTGGCCGGTGGCACCTGCAGCAGGCCCGGTGTGTGGCCCATGGCGGCAAAGCGCGACAGGCGGCGGCTTTCGGCTTCAAAGGCATTGACCGGCAGGTTCTGGTAGTTCACACCACCCGGGTGTGCCACATGGTACTGACAGCCACCGAGCGAGCGTTGCATCCAGGTGTCCACCATGTCAAAGGTCAGCGGGGCATGGACACCGATGCTGGGGTGCAGGCTGCTGGGTGGGTTCCAGGCCTTGTAGCGCACCCCCGCCACATAACTGCCCATCACCCCGGTGGGCTGCAGCGGCAGGGCATGGCCGTTGCAGGTGATCACGTAACGACTCTGGTTCAGGCCGGTGACAGACACTTCAATGCGCTCCAGCGAGGAGTCCACATAACGCGCGGTGCCGCCCGCCGTGCCTTCTTCCCCCATCACGTGCCAGGGCTCCAGGGCGTTGCGCAGGGTCAGCTCGATGCCCGCAGCGCAGACCGAACCAATCAGCGGGAAGCGGAATTCCAGGTGCGGGGCAAACCAGCTGTCGTCAAAGGCATAACCGGCGTGGCGCAGCTCGCTCATCACGTCCTTGAAATCCATCTCGATGAATTTGGGCAGCATGAAGCGGTCGTGCAGCTCGGTGCCCCAGCGGGTGGCCGGGGCCTGGTAAGGTGTCTTCCAGAAGCGGGCCACCAGCGCGCGCAGCAGCAGCTGCTGCACACAACTCATCTGCGGGTGCGGCGGCATCTCGAAGGCGCGTAACTCCAGCAGCCCCAGGCGACCGGTGGCCGAGTCGGGGGAGTACATCTTGTCGATGGAAAACTCGCTGCGGTGGGTGTTGCCAGTGACGTCGATCAGCAAGTTGCGCAGGCTGCGGTCCACCAGCCACGGCGGCATGGACTGACCATGACGCTCGCGGCTTTTGTAGATTTGTTCGATGGCGATCTCCAGCTCGTAGAGCTGGTCGTTGCGCGCCTCGTCCACGCGCGGGGCCTGGCTGGTGGGGCCGACAAACATGCCGGAGAACAGGTAACTCAAGGACGGGTGGTTGTGCCAGTAAAGCAGCAGGCTGGCCAGCAGTTCAGGGCGGCGCAGAAACGGGCTGTCCGCCGGGGTGGCACCGCCCATCACCAGGTGGTTGCCGCCGCCAGTGCCGGTGTGGCGGCCATCGGTCATGAATTTTTCTGCCGACAGGCGTGATTCGAAGGCAGCGTTGTACAAAAACTCGGTGTTGGCCACCAGTTCCTGCCAGTGTGTGACCGGGTGGACGTTGACTTCGATGACACCGGGGTCGGGTGTGACCTGCAGCAGTTTCAGCCGCGGGTCGCGTGGCGGCGGGTAACCCTCCAGCACGATTCGGACGCCGAGCTCCTGTGCCGTGGCTTCCACGGCCGCCAGCAGGTCCAGGTAGTGTTCCAGTTGCTCCAGCGGCGGCATGAACACATACATCACGCCCGATGCCTCACCCTCCGCCTCGGCCTTGGGGCCACTGGCACGGCGTGGGTCGCGTACCTCGACACACAGGGCGGTGCGGGTGATCCAGTGGGCAGACTCAAAGGCCTTGGGCACGCGAGAAAAGTCAGCCGGTTCGGCCTGTGTAGCACCGGGTGAGCCTGACGTGCTGCTGTTTGTGCCGGGTGACTGGAATCGGGTTGGCGCCTCGGTGGTTGTGGTCTTGCCAGGTGCATAGCGGGCGAACGCGTGATGGCAGGCCGGCAGTTCAGCACGCAGGGTGCTGGGGTCTTGCTCGATCAGGTAGGGGTAGTCGGCCTGGCTGGCCCAGGGCAGCGAGTCCAGCGGCAGGCGCAAGCCCATGGGGGAGTCACCCGGCATCAGGTACATCCGTTCATCACGCAGGAACCAGGGGCCGGTGGTCCAGGCGGCACCATCAGGCTCGGTATACCCAAGCACTTTGATCGGCAGCACATAACCTACCGGGGTGTCGAGCTTTTGGGTGAAGACGCGGCGCAGGCGGGCGCGCTCCATGTCGTCGTCGAGTCTGGCATCAAACGGGTCCACGTTGACGGGCAAGCGGCGTTCACGCCACAGGTAGTACCAGCTGTCTTCATAGCCGGTCTGGATGAATTTGTCGGTCACGCCCAGCTTGGCCGCCAGCCGCCGGGTGAAGCGCTGCGCGTCTGCACTGGTGTAGTGGGTGGGAAGACGCTCGTCGGTGAACAGGGCCGGGTTGGTCCAGATTGGCTGGCCGTCGGCGCGCCAGTAAATGGACAAGGCCCAGCGTGGCAGCTGTTCACCCGGATACCACTTGCCCTGGCCAAAGTGCAGAAAACCGCCCTGGCCATAGCGCTGGCGCAATTTGTGCACCAGTTCGGTGGCAAAACCACGTTTGGTCGGACCCAGGGCGTCGGTGTTCCATTCTGGTGCGTCGCGGTCATTCACGGCCACAAAAGTGGGCTCACCACCCATCGTCAGGCGTACATCACCAGCGGCCAGATCATGGTCGACCACGTCGCCCAGCGCCATGATGTCGGCCCATTGCGCCTCGGTGTAGGGTCGGGTGACGCGTGGCGATTCGTCAATGCGGGTGACGGCCATGTGATGGGTGAACAGCACCTCGGACGGGTCCACACCGCCCTCAATCGGTGCAGCACTGGACGGCTGGGGCGTGCAGGCCAGCGGAATATGTCCTTCACCCGCCAGCAGGCCCGAGGTGGCATCCAGGCCAACCCAACCGGCGCCGGGCAAATACACCTCACACCAGGCATGCAGGTCGGTGAAGTCCACGTCAGTGCCGCTGGGGCCATCGAGTGATTTGACGTCTGGTTTCAGCTGGATCAGGTAACCCGAGACAAAACGCGCAGCCAGCCCGCAGTGGCGCAGCAATTGCACCAGCAGCCAGGCGGAGTCGCGGCACGAGCCGGACTTCAGTGTCAGCGTTTGTTCGGGGGGCTGCACCCCCGGCTCCATGCGGATGGTGTAGCGGATGTCCTGGTGCACCATCTGGTTGAGGTCCACCAGAAACATCACGCTGCGGCGTTGGGTGCGGTCGATCCGCTCCAGGTAAGCCTGCACCAGCGGTGTGACCGGCTCGGGGGTCAGGTAAGGCAGCAGTTCCTGCTTCAGGCCGGCTGCATAGCTGAAAGGAAATTCTTCAGCCTCAGGTTCCAGGAAGAAGTCAAACGGGTTGTAGACCGCCATGTCCATCACCAGATCGACGGTGACCTTGAATGCCCGGGTCTTGTCCGGAAACACCAGACGCGCCTGGTAGTTGGCAAACGGGTCCTGCTGCCAGTTGATGAAGTGGGCGGCGGGCTCGATCTTCAGGGCATACGAAATGATTTTGCTGCGGCAGTGTGGTGCCGGGCGCAGGCGGATGACTTGCGGGCCGAGTTGCACCAGCCGGTCATAGGTGTAGTGGGAAACGTGGTTCAGTGCGGCGTGAATGGACATGCTTGAGCCTCAAAAGCCCCAACCAGAGCGGGCTTGAATCAGGAACGGGGACATAGGACAACACGCACCATCAAGCAATGTTGGTGCCAGTCGGGCCGGGGTGCCGGAACAGCCGGCAGCTCAGGCCGGCAGGGCTTGCTGCAGCATCGCCCGGTAGTCGTCAGGCGTGGCGAGGCGTGGGTTGGTCTTGTGGCAATGGTCAGCCATGGCGCCGGCAATGATGGGTTCAAACTGGGCTTCGGTCACGCCCAGGGCCGCCAGGCCGCCGGGCAGGCCCAGCCGCGCATTCATGTCCTGGATGGCGGGGCCGATGTCACTGGGGCTGCGCAGTCCCATGGCCTGCGCCATGCGCTCCAGACGTTGGTCCTGTTGCACCGATGGCGCCGCAGCGTTGAAGGCTATCACGGCAGGCAGAAACAGGGCGTTGAGGGTGCCATGGTGCAGACGCGGGTTGACGCCGCCCAGGCTGTGGCTGAGTGAATGCACGCAGCCCAGGCCTTTCTGGAACGCCATGGCACCTTGCATGGACGCACTCATCATGTTCAGGCGCGCCTCACGGTCATCACCGTGGCGGGTGGCACGTTCGATGTGGGCCCAGCCGCGGGCCAGCCCGTCCAGGGCAATGCCGTCAGCGGGCGGGTTGAAGGCGGGCGCCATGAAGGTTTCCATGCAGTGGGCAATGGCGTCCATGCCGGTGGCGGCGGTCAGCAGCGGGGGCAGACCGAGCGTGAGTTCGGGGTCGCAGATGGCCGCTTTGGGCACCAGGTGCCAGGAGTGAAACCCCAACTTGCGGTGGTCGTCCACGATGAGGATGGCGCCGCGCGCCACCTCGCTGCCGGTGCCGCTGGTGGTAGGCACCGCGATCAGCGGCGCAACCCGGTCGGTGATGCGTGGCGAGCCGCCTTCGATGGTGGCGTAGGTGCACAAAGGGCCGGGGTGGGTGGCGGCAATGGCCACGCCTTTGGCGCAGTCAATGGAGGAACCGCCGCCAACGGCGATCAGGCCGTCACATCCGGCGGCGCTGTAGCTGGCCGCCGCCGCGCGCACCGCTGCTTCGGTGGGGTTGGAGGGCGTCTGGTCAAACACCGTGACACGCATGCCGGGCAGGGCGTCCAGCGCTTTTTGCAGCAGGCCGGCGGCTTTGACGCCGGCGTCCGTGACGATCAGCGGCCGGCTGATGCCGGTGCGGACACATTCCTGCTGGAGCAGACGGATGGCGCCCATCTCGAACTGGATTTGCGTGACGTAGTAGATCAGGGCCATGGGGCACTCCGGGTTAGCATCAAGGTTTGCACTGTATCCGTAGTTTGCCGTCTATGAGCCACCATCGAAATCCGCGCGCCTTACTGACTCCTGCCATGCACGGTGTGCTGGACCGCATGGCGCGGGCCGCCCAGGTGCCGCTGCATGCCCAGACGCCGCAACAGGCACGGGCGACCTATGAGGCCAATGCCGGTGTGCTGGATCTGCAGCCGCCCAAGATCGACCGGGTCGAGAGTTTCACGCTGCCGGCCCGCGATGGCTACGACCTGCCGGTGCGGCTGTACGCGCCGCAGGCGACCGAGCCGCTGCCGGTGCTGGTGTACCTGCATGGCGGCGGCTTCACGATTGGCAGCATTGCCACCCATGATGTGTTGTGCCGCACGCTGAGTCATCTGGCGCAGTGCGCGGTGGTGTCGGTGGCTTACCGGCTGGCGCCGGAGTACCGCTTCCCGGTGGCGTTTGAGGACGCCTGGGACGCGGTGGCCTGGCTGGCGCGGCACGGCGCCGACCAGGGGCTGGACAGCCGCCGCATCGCTGTCGGGGGTGACAGCGCCGGCGGCACGCTGGCAGCGGCCTGCGCCCTGCAGGCCCGTGATGCCGGTGTGCCGTTGAGGCTGCAGTTGCTGTTTTACCCCGGCTGCACCGCCCATGCCGACACGCCGTCACACCATACGTTTGCGCACGGTTTTGTGTTGGAGGCGGCGCACATTGCCTATTTTTTTGACCTCTACATTCCAGATCGCGCAGACCGGGAGGACTGGCGCTTTGCCCCGCTGTGCGCGCCGGATGTGGAGGGGGTGGCGCCGGCCTGGTTCGGCCTGGCCGAATGTGACCCGCTGGTGGATGAAGGGCTGTTGTACGCCGACAAACTGCGCGCCGCCGGGGTGGCAGTGGACCTGGAGTTGTACCGTGGCGTGGTGCACGAGTTCATCAAGATGGGGCGGCTGATCCCGCAGGCCCGGCAAGCGCACCTGGATGCAGCGCGGGCCTTGCGCCACGCCTTTGCCCTGGCCGCCTGAGCGGCGCGGCCTGGGCAGGGTCTGCCAGCGATAATCGGCACATGTCTACCCCCAAAGTTCTTTTCGGCTTTCATGCCGTGGGCGTGCGCCTGAAAACCGCACCGCAATCGATTGTTGAAATTTACGTTGACCCGAGTCGCCGTGACGCCCGCATGCGTCAGTTTGTCGAGCGGGTCAACGAAGCCGGTGTGCGCCTGATCGAGGCCGACGGCATGCGTCTGGCCAAGCTGGCCGGCAGCCACGGCCACCAGGGGGTGGCGGCGCGGGTGCAGGAGATCAAGCAGGTGCATTCACTCGACGAGCTGCTGGAAAACCTGGAAGCAGCCAATGCCGCGCTGCCGCTGGCAGAGCGCACACCGCCGTTGATCCTGGTGCTGGATGGCGTGACCGACCCGCACAACCTGGGCGCCTGCCTGCGGGTGGCCGATGGTGCCGGTGTGCATTGTGTGATTGCGCCCAAGGACCATGCGGCCGGTATCAACGCCACCGTGGCCAAGGTGGCCAGTGGCGCCGTGGAGACCGTGCCGTATTTCATGGTGACGAATCTGGCGCGTACCCTCAACGAGCTCAAGGAACGCAACATCTGGATCATTGGCACCAGCGACGTGGCGCCACGTACCCTGTACCAGACCGATCTGACCGGGCCGGTGGCGCTGGTGCTGGGGGCCGAGGGTGACGGCATGCGCCAGCTCACGGCCAAGACTTGTGACGAGCTGGTGAGCATCCCGATGCGTGGAGCGGTGGAAAGCCTGAACGTGTCGGTGGCCAGCGGTGTCTGCCTGTACGAGGCCTTGCGCCAGCGCAGCCTGAAATAGGGCTGCTGTTTTGTTCCGCGTTTTGACCGGGGTGACCATGAGTGCTATTAATATGAGAGCTATATCTGCTTTGTTTATCTGGGCTGGAGACCTATTTGTTCTGTATGGGTGCACCCAGGAGCAGCAAAACAAGATCAGCCGTGACATCCAGAACTGGACCGGCACCAACGGGGTTCTGGAGGTCTACGCCGGTGACAAGGTAGTGCGCCGGTTCCTGAAAATCGACAAGCTCAGTACCGCCATGGGGACCCAGGACAACCAGCCGCGTCCCTACCGTTATGGTTATGGCGTGCTTGACGAAAACTTCAACTTCATCGCTGATCCCAATGAGAAAAAAGTGTATTTCGAGATCAGTGATTTCGCTTCCAACTACCTGTTCTTTGAAAACCCGCATTGAGAGGGTGGCGGGCTTGATCAGCCAGCCTCAGCCATGAGTGGCGTCGAGCAAAAGGCCGATTTCCGGCCGGACATCAATGCGCTGCGGGCGCTGGCCGTGCTGGCGGTGGTGGCTTACCACTACGGTGTGCCTGGCGCCGGCGGGGGCTTTGCTGGTGTGGATGTGTTTTTTGTCATCTCTGGCTTTCTGATCGGCTCCCAGATCTGGGCGGCACTGCGCCGTGGCCATTTTTCGTTCAAGCAGTTTTATCTGTCGCGCCTGCGCCGCATCTTCCCAGCGCTGGCGGTGTTGTGTCTCGCCTGCCTGGTCTGGGGCTGGTGGTATGTGCTGCCGTATGACTATCTGAAAACCACTCGCCATGTCATGGCGGCGCTGTTTTTTCTGTCCAACCTGGCGTTCACCGGTGAGCAGGGGTACTTTGACGTGGCGGCCCATGCCAAGCCGCTGCTGCATACCTGGTCTCTGTCGGTGGAGGGCCAGTTTTACCTGTTGCTGCCAGTGAGCATGGTGCTGGTCTGGCGCTTGGCCGCTTCCCATCTGGGGCGCTGGCTGGTATTGGCCTGGCTGCTGTCGCTGGGGTGGTGCCTGTATGGTGCCAGCGTGCAGTCGGTGGACACGTTTTACCTGTTGTCGGCACGGGCCTGGGAATTTTTGTCGGGTTGCCTGCTGGCGCTGTGGCTGCCGCGTGTTGCCCCGCTGGCCAGGCGCAACCTGGTGGCGGCGCTGGGCCTGGTTGTGTTGCTGGGCAGTTTTGCCGGGCTGGACGCCGGTTTGCGCTGGCCTAGCGTCTGGACCTTGTTGCCGGTGCTGGCGGCGGTGGCGTTGATCGCCGTTGGGGATGCGCCGGTGGTGCAGGGGCTGTGGCGCGCCTGGCCGCTGCAGCGCCTGGGGGATGTGTCGTATTCCTTGTACCTCTGGCACTGGCCGGTGCTGGTGTTTGCCCGGCAGTATGCCGATGGTGTTGCCTTGTCGGCGGGAGCGTTGACTGCGCTGGCTGCTTTGTCGCTGCTGGCGGCGGTGTTGAGCTGGCGTTTTGTCGAGCAGCCGATTCGCGCCCGTTCGGGCTGGTGGACGGCGCGCCGTCTGTGGGCCGGGGTGGCGCTGGCGCTGCTGGTGGTGCTGGCGTTTGGCTTGTGGGTGGTCAAGACCCGGGGGCTGCCGACCCGCTTTCCGGACTATGTGCAGCGGGCCTCCAGTGCGGTGTTTTTCAATACCCCGCGCGACGATTGTTTCCGTCGGGGTGACTCCAGCAAGGACGCGCCCGAGCGCTTTTGCCATTTTGGCGCGCCTGGCGCACCCAGTCTGTTGCTGTGGGGAGATTCCCATGCCAATCAGTATTTGAGTGCCCTGTCCGATGCTGCGTTGGCGCTCGGGCAGGGCGGGTTGATCGCGACCCAAAGCGGTTGTCGCGCCACGCTGGCGGGCCAGCCGTCGGGGCTGCCGACCTCGATTGCTGCCGCTTGTGAACAATTCAATAATGAGGTCAACGACCTAGTAGCGCAGACGCCGTCATTGCAGACCGTGGTGATTGGCCGTTTGTGGAGCGCCGACGCCAGCTTGCAGCGTACCGTGGCACTGGTGCGCCAGCTGGTGGCCATGGGCAAAACGGTGCTGCTGCTGGGCCCGTTGCCCGAGCCGGGGCTGGACGTGCCGCAGGTGTATGCCATGCAGCAGATCAAGGCCGGTCAGGCCGTGGCGCAGATGGTGGTGCCATTGGCCACCCAAAGCGGGCCGCTGGCCATGCGCCAGACCCTGCTGACCGAATTGGCTCAACCGCTGCGCCAGGGGCGGGTGCAGCTGCTGGATCCTCTGGCGCGGCTGTGTGACGCGCAGGTGTGTCGTCTGGCCGAAGGCGGCGAGGTGAATTTTCGCGACATTTCGCACTTGTCACAGAGTGCCGCGCTGCGTTTCAGCGCCGATGTTCAGGCGGCGTTATCGGCGCTACGCCAGCAGGGCTCAGACCCAGCCAAACCAGCCCAGTAAACCGCCCGCTGCCAGCAGCCACAGCAGGTGCAGCCGGGTGCGCCACACTACCACGGCGCTGGTGGCTGCCAGCAGCCACATCGGCCAGTGTGACAGCGAGGTGCCCAGGTTGCTCGTCAGGGTCCAGCCGGTGGCCAGCAGCAGCGCCACCACAATTGGCGCCATGCCTTGTTTGAAGGCACGCACGCCACGTCGTTCGCGGTTTTGATGGCCCCAGCGTGAGGCCACCAGGGTCAGCGTGGTGCTGGGCAGCAAGATGCCCAGCATCGCCAGCACCATGCCCAGCCAGGCGCTGGCCCAGGCCAGGGCTGTGCCGTGGGGGCCACCACCGGCATTGAGGCCAACGTTCCAGCCCAGCAGGGCGACAAACAACACATTGGGCCCAGGTGCCACTTGCGCCAGCGCAATCGACGAGTTGAACTGGCTGTCCAGCAACCAGTGCTGTTCTTCGACCAGATAGCGGTGCATGTCCGACACGGTGGTGATGGCGCCGCCAATGGCCAGCAGCGACAGTGTCAAAAAATGGCTCAGCAGGGCCAGCCAGTCGGCCAGCGTCAAGCTCAGGGTCATGGCTGACTCCTCTGCGCGGGGGCCAGGCCCAGCTGTCGGTTGGCCCACCACCCGGCCAAACCACCCAGCACCAGCAGTACCCAGATCAGGGGGATGCGCAGAATCGCGATAGCTATAAATGTAATAGCTGAAAGTGCAGTACATACAAGGGCACCCATCACATTTTGTTTCAAGGCGGGCAACAATTTGAGGCCGGCGGCGGCAATCATGCCGGCGGCCACGGCACCCATGCCGCGCAGCGCACCTTGTAAATGGGTTGATTCGGACACCCCGGCCAGCAGCAGGGACAGCAGCAGCACAATCATCAGTGGAAACGTCAGCATGCCCGCCAGTGCCACCAGCCCGCCGCGAACGCCGAAATAGCGGTCGCCGATCATCAGGCACAGATTGACGACGTTGGGGCCGGGCAGGACCTGTGCCACGGCCCAGTCCTCCAGAAATTGTTCCTGCGTGAGCCACTGCCTGCGTTCCACCAGCTCACGTTGCACAACGGCCAGCACACCGCCAAAACCCTGCAGTGCCAGCCAGGTGAAGGCCCAGAACAGATCGG
>NZ_JAQTWM010000028.1:23101-39675 GCF_028689305.1 Rhodoferax sp.
GCCCAGTCCTCCAGAAATTGTTCCTGCGTGAGCCACTGCCTGCGTTCCACCAGCTCACGTTGCACAACGGCCAGCACACCGCCAAAACCCTGCAGTGCCAGCCAGGTGAAGGCCCAGAACAGATCGGGCAGGGAATGGGGGCGAGGCTGATTGGAGGGCGTGACTGACATAGGCGAACAAATAGATGGTTTCAGTTGGCCGTGACGGGGCCTGATGTCTCAAGTGTCTGGCGCACCCATTGGATCACCCGGGTGTCTAGGCACAGTTCCAGGTGGCCCAACCCCTGGAACACGGTGGCCTGGGCGCCAGGCAGCACCTGTTCACGCTGGGGGTAAACAATGTTGTCCTGCGCCGTCAGGGCGATGTGCATCAGTGCCCGTTGGTGAGGACCTTCACTGTCTGCCAGCGATGCCAGCCAGGGGCTGTGCCAATTCATCTGAATACCGTTGGCCGTCATGGCGCCACGGGCCAGGCGGGTGCCCTGATGCGGTGTGCCTAGAGTGATGATGCGTGCCACCCGGCCAGAGCCATAGGCGCGCAGCCAGGCCCGGATGGCCAGGCCCCCCATGCTGTGGCCCACCAGCGCCACTTTTGGGCCGCCGGTCCGGGCCAGCAGGGTGGTGATGGCGTTGTCGATCAGTGGCGCGTAGTCGTCGATGGACGTGAACAGCGGCTCCAAATCCAGCGTGAGCACCGGGTGACCGGCCTGGCGCAGGGCAGTCACCAGATCGTCCCAGACCCGGTGATTGCAGATATAGCCATGCACCAGCAATACCGGCGGCGCGTTGACGCCGGTGGCTGCCGCAGCGGTGGGCAACAACACACCGGGAGGTTTGCCGGCCCACGGCATACGCAGCACAAAGACGGTCAAGGCCGCCTGGAATTCCCCCCAAAAGGCGCGCCACCAGAAGCTTGAATACCCGTCGGCGCACGATCTGACCATGGAGGTGGCAATCACCAGAAACTGCAAGACCAAAGGCAGCACGATGGCCAGCAGTGGAATCCACCACAAGGCGGTTGCCGAACCCGCAGCGCTGTGTCGGACCGCCAGGTAGCTGCCCAGCAAGGCGCCACCCAGTACCTGGAACAAATACAAACGGCGAAGCAGGTGTGCGAGCATGGCAAAAAAAGCCCCGGTGAAACCAACTGGGTCACAATTGTCGGCCAATTGGGGGGATGTTCGCAGGGAAAGGGCCTTGTGGATTGACCGGATGGCGCTGTGTTTTTTGAAAGGTTTGTTGGATGCCTCAGCTGCTCAGTGTGCAAGTGGCGCGTGCCAGACGCGTCGTGATCCATGACCGTTCGGTGCTGACGGCCATCCACAAGCAGGCTGTTCATGGCCCGGTGGCGGTGATGCCCCTGGGGCTGGAGGGGGATGAACAGGCTGATTTGTCGGTGCACGGCGGACTGGACAAGGCCGTCTATGCTTACCCTGCGGAGCATTACGCCCGCTGGCAGGTGGTTCGTCGCGAGGCTGGCCTGTCAGGGCTGCAAGACACCTTGCCGTGGGGGAGTGTGGGTGAAAACCTGACGCTGCAAGGTCTGCTGGAAACCGATGTGTGGGTGGGGGACATCTTGCGTTTTGCCAACTGTGCCCTGCGTGTCACCCAGCCACGCGAGCCGTGTTACAAGTTCAATGCCACCATGGGGTTCAACACGGCGGCCAAGGTGATGGCGCAGCAGGGCTGCTGCGGTTTTTATCTGGCCGTGAAAGAGCCCGGCAGCTTGCAGGCCGGTGAAGACTTTGAACTGGTCGCTGGGCCTCGGCGCTTGAGCATTCCCGAGATGTTCCGCGCCAAGATGTTCAAACATCTGCGCTGAATGTGGGTGATTAGGTTGGCAGCACGTAACCTCGTTGTTTGAACAACCGGATCACGGCGTCTACCATCTCCGGGTCGTAGAGGCGGCCTTGGTGGGACACCAGTTCGTCCAGTGCGGCGTCAAGTCCCAGGGCCGGGCGATAAGGCCGATGTGATGACATGGATTCCAGCACGTCCGCCACGGCCAGCACACGAGCTTCGGGCAGGATCGCATCACCTTTGAGACCCTGGGGATAACCACTGCCATCCATGCGTTCGTGGTGCTGCCAGATGATTTCGGCCACTGGCATCGGAAACGGCACATTCTTCAAGATGTCGTAGCCGACCTGGGCGTGGTTTTTCATCAATGCCATCTCCAATGGCGTCAGGTGCGTCGGCTTGGTCAGGATTTCGGACGGCACAGCGATCTTGCCAATGTCGTGCACCAGCCCGAGCAGTTCCAGGTTATTGCAGCGCTCGGCGCTCCAGTTCAATTCTCGAGCAATGGCACTGGCAATCAATCCCACGCGGCGTTCGTGGCCAGCGGTGTACGGATCGCGTATCTCCACCATGTTTGACACGGCCTGCAAGGTGCCGCGCATGGCGCCTTCGAGCTGTTTGACATAGGTAGCGATTTTTTGTTCAGCACGTTTACGCTCGGTGATGTCTTGTGCCATGACAATGGTCGCAGGCAAACCATCGTCCCAGGTGATGATATTGGCGGTCAAGTCGAGTTCGATCAACTGGCCATTTTTGCGCTGAACCGGTACGCAGTAAGTCACGCGGTGCTGACCGGAATGCAATTCTTCCCAGGCCCGCTGGATGCGAGCCAGGTTTTCGGGATCCTGCGAGGTAAATTTCAGCACGTCCTGCCCCAGCAATTCTGTCTCCGACCATCCAATGATTTCGCAATAACGTGGGTTGACATAGATGAACTTGCCATGGCGGCGTACGTACATCCCGCTGACAGTCTGTTCGACCATACCGCGAAAGCGGTGTTCACTTTCACGCAGCGCCTGTTCACTCTGGCGGATATCCGTGAGATCCGTCCAGGCGATGATGACATCGCTGCCCACCACTGTCATGGTGCCGAAAGCCTGGTGCAGGCGTCCATCCTTTCCAGATACCGTCAATTCCGGTGAATGAGCAACTTGTCCCACTTTGGCCTGTGCCAGGCTTTGTGTCCACTTGCGTTGCAAGTCTTCCCGTACTTGTTGGTCGGGGTAGGCCAGCTGGAACCAGCGGTCTTCGTCGGCAATATCGTCGAGTTCATAACCCAGCCAGTGCTGATGGGCTTCGTTGATGGCATAGATGTGGTGATTGTCCAGTGACTCGATTTGCATGGGCACGGGTGAGTAGCGAAACACCTGTTCAAAGCGGTGTTCCATCAGCAGGATCTGCTGCTCCGCAGCCAGCCGGCGTTGCTGGTCAGCCATGGTTTCCAGCGCAAAGTTCATGTCGCCGGTCATCTCATTGAGCAAACGCAATTGTTCGCTGTCAAAGACGGTCAGCCCACTGGCGTACAGCCACACCACCCCCTTGAGCTGGCCATCGCAGACCAGTGGCAAGACGGCAAGCTGGTTGACGTTGCATGCCATCAGGTAGCGCTGCCATTGACCAAGCTTGTCGTCAGGGTTGCCCGACGGCGCGGTGTGGTTGTGTGTCATGGAGCTCCACACCACTTCACCCCGGCGCAGTTCATCGAAGAGTCGGCCCAGCGGGCCAGCGGGATCACTGAGGATCAGGTCCAGCTGTGACAAGTGTTCCGGTGGCACACCGTGTTGCATTGCCAGGTGCATGGGGATGTGACCGTCATCGGTCAAAGCGATGAAAAACATCGCAAAAGTGCCGTGGGCCTGCAGCGCCTGAAAGATCGATTGCAACAACGCTGTCTGATCCTGGCTGTGCACCACGGCACGGTTGGTTGCACTCAACAGTTCATACAGGTGTGATAAGCGTTGGAGGCGTTCTGCCGCATGCAGCCGTTCCACTGTTTCACCAACATGCCGGGCGACGGATTGCATCAGGGCGCGTTCTTCAGGTAAAAAGAGTGGGCTGTCAGTGGCGCTGGAGTCTGGGTACCAGACACGAATGGTTCCACCAGTGCCATCGGCCAGGGTGACACGTTCAGACAATTGTTGCCGTGGCTCCGCAGCCGGCCAGTCAGTGCCAAAATGCCCCCAGTCACCTTCAATGGATACCTGCAGCTGCTCGGGTATCAAAAAGCCGGCTGGCAGCAGCTGCACGACACCACCGAACAGTCGGGGCAGATCCAGATTGGCCTGTTTGGTCAACTCTGCTACAGCGTACATGCTGCGCAGTTCCTTGACGCGTTCACCGAGGTTGCTGAGCAGGGTCTCGCGTTCGCGTGCCATCTGACGGCGTTCGGTGATGTCGCGTATCACTTGAACCCAGGTCGGTTTTCGATCTTCCTGCGCAAAAGGAGCGGCGCTGCATTCGACCGCGCGTTGTGCGGGCAGGTCCAATTCCTGCAAAAACGCCTGATCACGTTCGGTCAATCGCGAGCAGACCGGGCAACGGTCGATCGGCAGATCGGCGTCGTGAAACAGGGCATGGCTGGATTGGCCTACCAACTGTTCGGCAGGATAACCACAATGGGCCGCTGCGGCGTGATTGGCTTGGCGGATGGTACCGTCGACTGAGACAATCAAGGTTGGATCAGGTACGGCGTCATAGGTGCTGGCCGCACGTGCCAGCATGCTGAATGGCTCGCGCAAGGTGCTTTGTACCAGAGCCATGTAGACAAACCAGTAAGCATAGATTTTGAGCAGGTGGCCGACCAGATTGGATTGAGCGTAGACGCTGACGTACTGAGTAAAGGCAAACTCTGACACTATCATGGCCAGAGCAGCGGCACCCATGCTGACGAGCAGTTGCCCAGACATCAGCGAACGTTGACGCCAGAACAGCAGCAGGGTCAAGCCCAGCAGGCCGATGATGATGTATTCCGTGATGATCTTGAACAGGGTCAGTCCCTGACCATCAATGTAGGCGTCCGGGAATTGGCCGGTGGTGATCAATATCGTACTCAGGACACTCCAGGCACCAAAACCCAGGTGCAGCCATTCCACCCGTGTGGTGCGCCGCAAAAACAGAGGAGCCGTCACCAGTGCAGTGGCTTGCATGAAACGTGCTGCAATCCAGAACTGGGTGGCCGGATTGGCACTCTCCGTGGGTAGCAGGTGCATTCCTTTGAACACCAGGGAGTGCAACAAGTCCAGTCCGGCGCACCAGCCAATGGCCACCGACACGTACACCACAAAGTGGTTGCGGGTGAAGCGCCGTGACGTGGTGGCCACCACCAGGGCGGTGACGGCGACCACAATGGAAAACAGCTCAGCCAGCGTATGACTCAGCAGGTAATTCACATCTGCTGCCAACCAGGTGATGCTGGCCAGCAGTGAGGGTGGGAGTAAAAAGAACAGCCAAGTCTTCCACCCCGGCGTGTTTCCGGTTTCGAGAGAGGAACGGGGATCAGGCAGTGATGTCATGTGGAGTGGTTGTGTATGCAGCCGACCCAAGCCAGTGGGCTTCAATTGACCGTGAACCCAAACGGTGATCGGACATTCTCCCTCCACAAACGGACTGGGGGTTCGACAAACTGAAGATATCCCCGTATCACAGTGGTATTCAGATCAGGTTTGTGGTGAATTGCGGTTGCAGTCGAGGGGGTGGCCATCTACACTGTGGTGGCAAGCGAGGCTCCGACTCATGTGTTGGAGCCAACCAGATAGGGGAACATCATGACGGAGTTGTCTGTGTTTTCGAAAAAATCGACTGGCGCGCGCCATTGGATGAAGCGCCATGATCTCTCGTCCGTTGCGGTCTTGACGTCGGTACTGTGTTTGGGTGGATGTGCCGTGGAATTGGAAAACAGGCAGGCCGCCCAGGAAGTGGCGCGGCTTTCACAACCCGCTGGATCAGTTTATATCGGGTGGCGGGTTTTTCAGGACAGGTGCGCGAGTTGTCACGGGCCTGATGCCAACGGGACTGAGCGTGCGCCCGATTTGTTGCCCAGAGTCCGGGAAATGGGGCCACGCCGGTTTGTGGGGTTGGTGCTCAAGCGTTACGACTGGAACCTTCCTTTAACGCAGGCCAGGAGCAATGACACGGCGATGGACGCTTTGGTCGAAGAAATCATGCAGCGCCAAGGGCCAGTGATCGTCATGCCCGCATGGGAGGACGAGCCACGTGTCAACGCCCACATCATGGATCTTCATGCCTACCTCTTGGCCCGGGCCGAGGGCGTGCAGCGCCCCGGGCGCCCGTTACCGTAGCTGAATGGTTCTGAAGCAACGACTGGGTCGTCAGTGCACGGGTTCATTTTTGCGGCGCAACACCGTGTTGGTTCAGTTGTGCGATGGCGTCATTTAGCTTGTGAGAGGCATCTTCAAGTTCCTGCAGCAAAGCGGTGGTGGTGTCCCAGCCTTGGATGGCAGCGGTTGTTTCCAGTTGACTGGCAATCAGTGCCAGGCTCTGGATGCCGATGTTGCTGGACGAGCCTTTGATCTCATGCGCCAGAGCACAGATGGCGTTTGAATCGCGTGTGTCGATCGCCGAGCGGAGTTTGACCAGCAAATCTGATGTGGTGGTCTGAAACAGTTCCAGCATGCCTTTGATGATTTGTGGCTCATCACCGAAATAGTCATGAAGCAGGTCAAAATTGATGATGGAATGGGGGCCTGCTGACTTTGGCAAAACCTCTGTTTCCATAGCGGTGGGGGGCGAGTCCGTTGTGGCCGGAGTGGTCCACTTTTCCAGGAGATTGCGCAGTTGCTCCGGGTCAATGGGTTTACTTAGATAGTCGTCCATGCCAGCAGCCAGGCAGAGCTCGCGATCACCTTGCATCGCGTTGGCTGTCATGGCAATGATGGGAATTCGTTTGGCATCTGTACCTAAAGCCTTGCGGATGGCGGCGGTGGCTTCAAACCCGTCCATCACGGGCATCTGGCAGTCCATCAAGATGGCAGAAAAATTCGGCGCATTTCCTGCCGCAGCGGCCAACACGGCATCCACGGCTTGCTGGCCGTTAGCCACAATCTGGAGCGCATATCCCAGCTTGTTGATTTGCAGTTCAGCCACCTTCTGATTGATCTGGTTGTCTTCGGCCAGCAGAATCAAGTGCCGCGTCCCCTGTCTTGGAATGGATATGGAGGCCGTTTCTGTGGTCGGTTCGGTATGGTGGGGTGATAGCAGGTCCATCTGGCGGGCTGTGCTGCTGGATTCCAACGGTAGCGTAAACCAGAAGGTGGAACCTTTTCCGGGTTCGCTGTTGACGCCGATGTGGCCTCCCATCAGTTCAATCAAGCGTTTGCAGATCGCCAGCCCCAGCCCTGTGCCGCCATATTTACGCGTGGTTGAACTGTCAGCCTGGGTGAACGACTGGAACAGTTTGGTTTGGGTGTGAGACGGAATACCGATACCCGTGTCTGTGACCTCAAATCGAATCGTTGGCGCTGTTTCGGTTGTTGATCGGGTGACTCGGACAGTGATCTCACCTGACTCGGTGAATTTGATGGCATTGCCGATCAAGTTCACCAGCACTTGACGTAGGCGCGTCGGGTCACCCAGCATTTGGGTTGGCAGGGCTGGATCAACAAAACTTGACAGATTCAGCGATTTTTCACGGGCTTTGGACAGCAGCAGTTCGACCGTACTTTCCACTACCAGTGCTGCTGAAAAGTCAGTGATTTCAACTTCAAGTTTGCCCGCCTCAATTTTGGAAAAATCTAGAATGTCGTTGATGATCACCAGCAGAGTTTGTGCCGAGTCGCGGACAATGCCAGTGAATTCACGTTGTTCCTCATCCAGTTTGGTGTCCAGCAGGAGATCCGTCATCCCGATGATGCCGTTCATGGGGGTACGTATCTCATGACTCATGGTGGACAAGAACTCGGACTTCAGGCGGGAGTTTTCCAAGGCTTGGTCACGCGCGTCGCGCAGTGCCGCCTCGGCCTGTTTACGCAAACCGATATCTGACAGCAAGCCGATATAGTGGCTGACGCACCCGCTGTCCCCATGTACGGGTGACAGATGCAGTTCTCCCACAAACAGCGAGCCGTCTTTGCGCTGGTAATTCATCTCCAGCGTGATATTGGTGCCTTGCCTCATGGCCTGTTGCATCAGACCCAATTTGTACGCGTCGGTTCGTGTGTACAGGAACCCGGCATGGGTGCCTACAGCCTCTTGTGCCGAGTAGCCGGTAATGTGACTGAAACCGGCATTGACGTACTGAATGATTGGCCCCTCGTCATGCACCAGTGCATCCATGATGTAGATGCCCTGATCAATTTCCTGAATGGCGGTTTCCACCAGCCTGAGACGTGTCCTGGTTCTGACTTCTTCTGAAATGTCCCGTTTGATGGCAATGAAGTGGGTAATCTGACCATCGTTGAGAATCGGCGTGATGGTCATTTGTTCTGGGTAAACCTCGCCATTCTTTCGCCGGTTGCTCAATTCGCCTTCCCAGGCATGGCCACTGAGCAGCACCGCCCACAGTGATTGGTAAAAAGCATTGTCCTGAAGGCCAGAATTCAGGATGCGGGTGGATTGTCCCAACACCTCATCCTCGGTGTAGCCGGTGGTTTGACAAAAAGCGCGATTCACATATTCAATCAGCCCGGAGCGATCACTGATCAGGATCATGTTGGCTGCCGCATCCAGCGCTGCGCGTTGCAGGCGAATCAGGGCCTCACTCTCGATGCGCTCGCTGATGTCATGAAAGGACACCAGGGAACCGGTGACCCGGCCATCCTGCATGAGCGGTTTGGACCGATACGACACGGGGATGAAACGACCATTGCGGTGAATAAAGTGATCTTCACCGTCCAGGGAAGCGCCCCGCTGCAGTACTGTAATCAAAGGACAGGTTTCCTGCGGAAAGTCGGTTCCGTCTAGGTGCAGGTGGTGAATCATCTGATGGGATGATTGTCCTGTCAGTTCGGATGCAGTCCACCCCAGAATACGTTCCCCTGCTGCGTTGATAAAGGTAAAGTGACCATTGAGGTCCGTGGCATAAACACCATCGTTCAGGGTGTCGAGGATGGTCGCATTCTGTTCACGCTGTAGCTCAATATCATCTTTGGCCTGTTGTGCTTCGAACAGTGCGCCAGCCAGTCGGCGCATGAACAAAATAGCGGAGACACCGCCCAGCACAATCACCAGCGAAATCAGACCTGTCTCAAGTCGTTTGAGCTTGAGCGTTTGATTTTCCAGCTCGGCCTCCAGTGCGCGCAGGCGCTGATCACCCTCTACAAAGAGGCGGTTGGCGTTTTCGTTGAGCCGCTCAAAGTAGGGAGGGATCTGCTTTAGCAACAGCGCAATGGACTCCTCTGTTCTGAAAAAGGCTTGTCGATCTTCCTCATGAAGACTGAGCCAATGGTGTGACAGCAATTGCTCCAGTGTGTCGGCACGATCCCGAATCTGGCCCAGCAACGGTTCGATTTCGATCAACTCCATGACGAGGGTCTGATGTCCGAGTGCGGGCTGGTAGCTGGCCTCTTTGGTGACTTCATCCTGGCCATCGATGTTGAGCTGTATCAGTCGCCTGCTGGTTCCTCCATTTTTAAGCACGCTCAAGTCATGTTGGAGCTTTGTCAACTGGACATTGACACCCTCCTTGATGCGCGAAAATCCAGCCGCATTTTGTGTGGCAGCCATGCGGTAGATGTCTTTTTCGATGGCCTGGATTCCGCGTACGATTTCTTCCCCCACAAACAGGCGTGCTCGCTCGTTGGCTCCACGCGCCTTGAGTTCGTTTTCCTGGTCGTTGAAGTATCCACGCACGCCAAATACCAGGAGCAGGCACATCAGCGAGATGCCCACCAGCCACTTGAGCGGTGTATCAACTGATTTTGTCGTCATTTTTCCAGACCGCCGATGTTCAGCGGATTGGCTCATGGTGCCTTACAAGGAAGATGGTGTGACGCATTCAGTGCCCCACAACGGTCTTGTTGTCCAGAAAACCATGTTTGCGGAAGATCGCCTGGCCTTCCGTACCAGCGGCCAGTTGCATGAAACTACGACCCAATTCTGGATGCTTGGAACTTTTCAGCAGGTTGAGCAACAAGGCTTGTGGCTTCGCAATCCTGGGATCCAGATCAATGACATCGAGCTTGATCGCATTGTCTGCAAACAGACCTGCGGCACGCCAGCTCAGCGTCAGGTCGGCATCGCCCTTTTTCATGGCATTCATCAGGCTGCGCGAGTCGGGTGACAAAAAGACGCTGGCTTGGACCACTTTGGGATAAATGCCCAATCCATCCAGAACGTTTTTAGCTTCCTGTCCGACGCTGCCTGACTCTGCATTGCCCAGAATAACGGTGAGATCCTTGCGAAGCATCTCGCGTGGGTCGGGTTTGACTTTTTTGGGATTACCTTTCTGCACCACCAGTGCCATCTGGTTGTATCCAACATTGACAAATTCACCCAGCAGCCCTTCACCTAGATGTTTGTCCCGGTAGGAGGGTTCACCAGGCAGATACCAGTCACCTTGGCCACTTTTTTTGGCAGATTGATACAGGTCTTCCGATCCCCCTTGTGCAATCAGGATTTTGACGCCTTCACGTTTTTCAAAAACCTGGGCAATTTCAGTCATGGGTCTGACCATGGTGATGCCGCAGTAAAGCAGCAATTCTGTTGAGGCTTTTTGGGCATGGGCTGTTGCTGCCAACCACAGCAGGACGGTGAAAACTTTGCGCATGATGTTGAGCAGCATGATGCCAATTCCAAAAGTGAATATGCTTGCCTATTATTAGACCAAATCTGCCGCGTTGGATGAGGTATCGATGTTCGATGAACATCGTGGGATGAGGGTGTACTGCATAGCAGAGTGGCTTTTAAATGACCTTGGTCAAGTGCCTGTTAAATGTCTTCAAGCGAGAATTGACACATAAGCACAAAGAAGGAGCAGTATGAGAAATAACCACCCCGTGACCGGTAAGGTGTATACCTTTCCATCTGATCAGACCTTGATCTCGGTGACTGACACCAAGGGCCGCATCACCTACTGCAATAACAACTTCATCATGGTCAGTGGTTATACCAGGGAAGAGTTATTGGGGCAGCCACACAACATCTTGCGGCATCCAGACATGCCGGCGGAGGCGTTCCGGGATATGTGGGCCACGATTGAGGGGGGCAAGCCTTGGTCGGCGCTAGTCAAAAACCGTCGCAAGAATGGTGATCACTATTGGGTTCGCGCCAATGCCACGCCAGTGCGTCGTGATGGCCAGATTGTGGGGTATCTGTCGGTACGCAGTGCACCGGCAGAGGCTGAAATCGCCCCCGCCGAAAGTCTTTATGCCACGATGCGTCAGGAAGTCGCTTCAGGACGGCTTGTTCATTGTCTCCGGCATGGCGAGGTTGTGCGTAACACCGTCTTGGGGCGTTTGATACATCGTCTACGACCAGGTCCCGTGGCCCGAATGGGCTTACTTTTCTTACCGCCGGTGTTGGTACCCGTGCTGGTTTCCGCGCTCAATGGTCCAGTTTGGGCTGCCTTGATCGCTGCCTTGATGGCTGCGCTGGTGGCCACTGTGTTGGCCTGGCGTCTGAATATTCAGCCCTTGACGGGGGTATTGGATGTGGCCAACCGCCTGGCTGCCGGCGATTTGGTGAAGGGTGTTGAGGTCAATGAATCGGGATTGATTGGCCAGTTGCAGCTGGCGTTGGCCCAATTGGCGGTGTCCGTCCGCACGGTGGTGCGCGATGTTCGTCATGAAGTCGCCAACCTGAGAGGGGGGTCGCAGGAAATAGCGACAGGCAATCTCGACTTGTCTTCGCGTACGGAATCTCAGGCAAGCAGCCTGGAGCAGACCGCCGCTTCAATGGAAGAAATCAGCGGCACCATCAAGCAGACCTCACAACTGGCTAACCAGGGCGCAACTTTGGCCAGCGAAGCTGCTGGTATGTCCAGGCGCAGCCATGAGGCGGTGCAGGCTGTGGCGGGCACAATGAAAGACATTGCCCGGGCATCCGACCAGATTGGCAACATCATTCAGGTCATTGATGGTGTGGCGTTCCAGACCAATATTTTGGCGCTCAATGCAGCGGTTGAAGCCGCTCGGGCCGGAGATCAGGGACGGGGTTTTGCCGTCGTGGCGGCAGAGGTGAGGGCGTTGGCGCAGCGCACTTCGACTGCAGCGCGTGAGGTGAAGGAGCTGATCGAGGCATCTATCGGGTGCGTGGAGGCCGGTGCCCGGCAGACGGCGCATGCTCAATCACGCATGGATGAAACCATGGCTGCTGTCGAAAAGACCGCAGCGTTGCTTGCTGAGATACGCAATGCCATGACCGAGCAGGAAATCGGGGTGACCCACGTGAATGATGCTGTGGCCCACCTTGACTCACTGACACAACAGAATGCGGCCATGGTCGAAGAATTGGCGGCGGCAGCCAAATCCATGGATGATCAGGTGGTTATGGTGCACAACTCGATCCGTGTTTTCCGGCTCACTGATCGCGACGTCACCCTGGCCGAAGCCGATGCGGTTGAGCTGCGCAAACAGTATCAAAAAGAAGTGGTCGATGAAGGCAGCATTGATTTTGATGCCAGTATTGCCAAGCATCAACAATGGCGTGTGACCTTGCGTAATGCCGTGCTCAAACGCACACAACTTGACGCCAATCAAATTCGACGTGACGATTGCTGTGATTTGGGCAAATGGATTTACGGTGGAGGTAGCCGTCGTTGGGGAAACATGCCGGATTTTGCCCGCCTGGTTGAGGCGCACAAGACTTTTCACAATGAAGCTGCGAAGGTGGCTGATGTCGCAAATCGAGGGCAATCGGATCAGGCTAACCAGATGCTGGAAACCGGTTCTTCATTTGTTGAAGCCGGCAAGCGTGTGGTGCAGGCATTGCGCGATATCCGTTCTCGAGTGGAGGCTGGTGTCCAGATACCTGCACAGTCCAAGTTGTTATCGGCCAACCCACCCAGTGAGGACTGGGCGACATTCTGAGCAAGTGATTGGGGATGGAATCACCGGCCCAGTACACGTTCCAGTTCCCGTTGCAACATGTCCTGCTGCAAAGGCTTGGCAATGAATCCGTTGGCGCCAGCTTGGAAAAAACGATCCCGATCCTCTGGCAGGTCATGACCGGTGACCATGATGACAGGGATGGGGGGGTGGCCGCGACGTTCACGGGCTCGAATTTCCTTCAGTGCACCCAGTCCGTCCAGCACAGGCATCGTGACGTCAAGCATCACCAGATCAAAGTGCTGCTGCTCCAGCGCGCGCAGTGCCTGCTCGCCATCCGTGACCAGTACACCACTGTGGCCCATGCGTCGCAGCATGAGGGTTGCAACTCGCAGATTCACCGGTACGTCATCTGCCACCAAAATGTGCAGAGATGAGAGATTGTTCATGTTCAAATGGCGTGAACGGATACCCTGTTGCGACCAGACTTCTTGGCGCTGTAGAGTGCATCGTCGGCGGCTTTGATCCACGTTTCCAGGTTGTTTTGGTGGGCAGTCTTTTCTGCTACACCAATGCTGACGGTGACTGGCAAAACGCCTCTCGCTATCACAAACGGTTTGTTTTCAATGGCACTGCGAATTCTCTCTGCCAGTTGTTGTGCTCCCTTGAGGTTGGTGTCGGGCGCTATCAGCAAAAATTCTTCTCCACCAAAACGGCATGGGACATCTTCGGTGCGAGCAAAAGAACGTAGAACATCGGCAAATTGCCGCAGGATGGCATCCCCGACGGCATGTCCAAAGTTGTCATTGACCTGCTTGAAGTGATCAATGTCCAGCATCAATAACGATACCGGGCGCTGACTTCGTTCGGTTTTGGCCCACTCCTGCGTCAGCCGTTCCATGGCGTAGCGGCGGTTGTGCAAACCGGTCAAGACGTCGGTCAGAGCGGCTTCGCTGGAGTGCTGGTTGGCAATGGTGAGTTCCAGCACGCGGTGTTGAAGCTCTTGCTGGTCCTTTCTCAGTTTGTCGTGTTCGTGGATGACGCGGATACCAGCCCGCAGACGGGCCTGCAGCACTTTGGTTTCAATGGGTTTGGCCATGTAATCATCGGCACCCAGTTCAAAAGCCCTGGCAAGATTGTCGTGGTCACCCAGCACGGTGATCACAACCAGGTAGACGTAATGGCCGAACTGATGGCTGCGCAGGTTCTGAATCAACGCAAAACCATCTCCGCGTGGCATCATCAAATCGGTGATGACGATATGAGGCTGATGTTTGAGCGCCATGTTCAAGCCTTCAGTACCATCACGTGCCACATGCACCGTGTGACCCATTGCTGTGAGCAATTTCTGCAGCATCAGGCACATGGTTGGTTCGTCGTCGACAACCAGGATATTCAGAGGAAAAGCCGGGTCAGCATGGGTCTTGATTTCTTTAGCAGCAGGCGAATTGGCCAATGTCGTGAAGGTGGTCAATTCATGCACTGGCACGGTCAACATGGCGCTCCATTCCCGCCATTCCCCCAAAATTTCATCACTCAATGCCAGAACAGCGTCATCGGCAACATCCAGCTTGTTGGCCAGCAGCAGGAGTTCGGCCAGTCCGGCCCTGCGTGGCCCGTCTTTCATGAAGCAGAGTGAGGCGAAGTGATCGGCAAAATGCAGACAGTCCACCAGTTTGGCTCCGCGCGAACCTGGCTGGAAAGGGGATTTTTCGGGTGCTTCGTGGTACAGAACGGCATCGGTGAAAAGTTTGGGCAGCCCCCAGTCACGCATCATGGCAGTGCCCACTTCAAGCTGGGTGAAACCAAAAGTGGTGGCTTCGAGTTCCGACAAAGTGGGTGCGAAGGGGCCGCCGGCTTCTGCCAGCAATGCGCCATAACGTTCTGGCCGCAGTGAAGCCAGCGCCAGTCGACCGATGTTGGCCAGCAGGCCAACGGTGAACAGCTCCGATGGTGGGGCAAGGCGTGTGACGGTGCCCATGAGCCGGGCGGCGACACCGGTGGCTACGGATCGCGACCAGAATTCATCGTAGTTGAAGGCCGGGCAATGACCCTGGCGATGGGCCGAAACCAGAGAAAACACCAGGACCACCTGACGAACCCCCTGGATGCCGATCGACATCAAGATATCTGGCGTCAGGGCAATCACTGGTCGCGGCCTGCCATAAGCCGCAGAGTTGGCCAATTTCAAGATGCGGCCCACCATGACCGGGTCAACCTGCAGCACATGGATGATTTCCGTCAGGGTGACGTTGTCACGCTGGCAGAGCTGCAGAATCTTGAGCGCCGTGCCGCTGGGCGAGGGCAGATTGCCACTGGCCTTGAGTTCGTTGAATTGGGTGGTATCGAGCATAAATGGCGTGATATTTCAACAATACCGTCATTCGGGGTGATGCGGGAGATGGTCCTTGTAACGCGTGTGAATTTCCAGCACTTGGGACCATTGAGCTAGAAAACCTGCGACACAGTCGGGGTCGAAATGGCTACCCGCACCCTGCTCCAAAAAGCGGCGAGCTTCGTCAATCGACCACGCTTTCTTGTATGGGCGTTCTGATGTCAGCGCGTCGAAGACATCGGCCACTGCGACAATACGCCCCCACAAGGGAATCTCCGTTCCCTTGAGGCCCGATGGATAACCGCTGCCGTCAAATTTCTCATGGTGTGACATGGCCACCACAGCGGCACACTGCAATAACGTGGAGGCAGAATCGCGCAGGATCTCGTGCCCGATGGACGCGTGCTGTTTCATGGCAGCGAATTCCTCTGGTGTGAGTTTGCCGGGTTTGAGCAGAATGTGGTCCGGGATGCCGACTTTGCCAATGTCGTGCATGGGTGAGGCTTCGTGCAGAAGATTCTGTTCGGCGGTTGACAGCCCGAGTTGTGCTGCGATGATGCGGGCGTAACTCGACATGCGTAACAGGTGGGCTCCTGTTTCCGGATCGCGGTATTCCGCCGCACGCGAGAGCCGCAAAATCGCTTCTTTCTCACGCGCAGCGATCTCGGCAGTGGCTAGGCGCACTTCTTCAGCCAGCCAGGCGGCTCGGTCGGCCAGTTTCTTCTGGCTTTGCCGCAGCGCGGTCAGGTTGCGAACCCGGGCGGTGAGCTCGGTTTTGTCCACTGGTTTGGTGAGAAAGTCCTGGGCACCCAGTTGCAGCGCCTGGTAGCGGATGTCGTTCTCTGTGTCCGCCGTGACCATCACTACTGAAACGTCGGCGCGCCCCGGGATCAGCCGTAGACGGCGCAAAAACTCCAAGCCGTTGATATCGGGCATCCGATAGTCAAGCAAGATCAGGTCGGGTTCGTTGTCCACGCACCATTCCAGCGCCATTTTGGGGTCGGCAAAACACTGGATATCGGCGGCGTCAAGTTTTTGCAACAAGTGGCGAAACAGGGCGAGGTTGGTGGCGTTGTCATCAACGACGAGAAATCTGGACATTGTTCAAATCCTTTTATCGTTACGACCCGTGACGAAGGCATCAATATGCCCACATTCGGCTTCTATGGCATCCACCAGACCATCCATTTCGGCGCTGTTATTCGCCAGCGCCGCGTTTTCCAGTTTGCGTGCCAATTCGGTCAGCGTTTCGGCACCGATATTGGCCGCACCACCTTTCAACTCGTGTGCCAGCGGTTTCAGGGCCTGCCTATCATGGTGCCGGGCCTGTTGCAGCCGCTGCTGCATGGACACCAGTGACTGCTGAAACATCACCAGCAGCTCGTCGATGGCGGCCTCATCGTCCCCCAACAAATCAAGCAATCGCTGCAGAACAATCGGTGCGGTGGTGGCAGTCGCAGGTTCTGGCAGCACAACTGGTGTTGTGCCGGATGAAGGCAT
>NZ_JAQTWM010000119.1 GCF_028689305.1 Rhodoferax sp.
CGCACCACCTGGTTTTGCGGCACGGCAAACAGGCCAAACGGGTAGTGGTCGCGCAGCGCGGTCTTGGTCATGAACGGAAACTTGGCCAGGTCAGCCAGCGTCTTCAGGTCGCTTGGGTGTACCCCCTTGGCATCAAAAGCGGCCTTGTGAAACGGCACGTTGTCATAGGCGTGTTGCAGCGACCACTTCAAGCGCTGCAATTGCAGGGCCGAGATTTCGTCCCGGCTGGCTGTTTCAATGGCCTCAAGTTCACCGGGTTGTGGGGTTTTGGCGGTCATGTAGGTCTCCTCATGCTCTGATTTTTTGGGGTGTCTATCGGGTGTTCTGCGCAAGGGTGATCAAGTCGCGGCATCGGTCTGCTGCAGGCCCGCAATCACTTCACCCTTGACGCGGTAACTTTTGCCGCGAAACAGCGCCACTGTTTTGCCCATGCGGGTACGTACCGTGATGTCGTACACGCCGGTTCGACCGGACAGGGAGCGCTCCACCGCCTCGGCTTCGAGCACATCACCTTCCCGGGCTGGAGCCAGAAAATCGATGTTGCAGCTGGAGGCTACGGTGTTCTGGTTGTAGCTGTTGCAGGCAAAGGCAAATGTGCTGTCAGCCAGGGTGAAGATGAAACCACCGTGGCAGATATGGTGGCCGTTGACCATGTCGCTACGTACCGGCATGGCAAACATGGCATAACCGGGCTTGACGCTGAGGATTTGGATGCCCAGACCCTGGGTAGCACGGTCGCGCGACCACATGGCCTGTGTCACGGCGTCGGCCATTGCCTGGGGATCGAAGAGGTGTTCAGTCATAAAAGACCCTTGCTGCATAAACATGGTGTTGAATCAGGGGGGAGGTGCGGTAACGGTCTTCGCCATAGGTTTGTGCCAGATGGCTGAGCACCGTGCTGAGTTTGTCGATGCCGATGGCACTGGCCCAGGCCAGCGGGCCACAGGGGTAATTGACACCCAGGCGCATGGCGGTGTCCACCGCAGCGGCATCACACACCCCCTGGTTGACCACATCGAAGGCTTCATTGGCCAGCATGGCCACGGTGCGCATGACGATCAAGCCGGGAATGTCCTGCAACGGCGATACGGCAAAACCGGCGGCTTGCAACAAGCCGAAGGCGTGATCGGCGGCAGTGGGGTCACACTGCGCCGCCACACTGACTGCCAGCCGGGTGGCCTGGGAATAGTCCAGCGCCAAATCGATCAATACGGTGCTGGGTGTTTGGGTGTCAAAGGCGCAGCGGGTGGCACTGCGGCCATCGGTCACGCGCACGGTGGTATCCCCCGCGCGGGCCAGCGTGTCGCCCAGGGCTGCAGCCTGGGTGAAGCGAACACCACGGGTTTGCAAACGTGTGGCCAGGGCCTGGGCAGCGGCAGATTGGCCATACACCACGATGTCATGGGGCTGGTCGAGTGCGGGTGCGGTGGCAGGCAGTGGTTTCAGCGCACCTTCCTGGTAGCTGTAAAAACCACGGCCAGACTTCTTGCCGAGAAACCCGGCATCCACCAGATCCTGCTGGGTCAAGGAGGGTAAAAAGCGCGGATCGTTGAAGAACGCCCGCCAGACCGATTGGGTCACGGCAAAGTTCACGTCGTGGCCAATCATGTCCATCAATTCAAACGGCCCCATGCGAAAACCACCGGCCTCGCGGCAGCAGGCATCCAGCGTGGCGCAATCGGCACCACCCTCGGTCAGTACCCGCAAGGCTTCGGCGTAAAAAGGACGTGCGACACGGTTGACGATAAAACCGGGCGTGGACTTGGCGTGTACCGGGGTCTTGCCCCAAGCCGCCGCCGTGGCAAACAAGGTATTGGCCACCGCCAGATCGGTGGCCAAGCCTGACACCACCTCGACCAGCGCCATCAACGGCGCGGGGTTGAAGAAGTGCAGCCCGGCCAGGCGTTGTGGTTTTTTGAGCGCCGCCCCAATGGCGGTGATGGAAATTGACGAGGTGTTGCTGGCCAGAATGCAGGCCTCAATCACCACCGCTTCCAGGTCTTTGAACAGGGCTTGTTTGACCTGCAAATTTTCCACAATGGCTTCCACCACCAGGCCCGCATCGGCCAGATCAGCCACTTGCTCGGCCGCCTGCAGGCGCGCACCCGCAGCCTGGGCCGCCTCTAAGCTGAGCTTGCCTTTGGCCGCCATTTTTTCAAACTGGGCACGAATGCCGTCAATCGCCAAAGCGGCTGCGCCGGGGCGGTTGTCCAGCAGCTTGACTTTGTGCCCGGCGGCGGCGGCCACCTGGGCAATACCAGCCCCCATGGCACCAGCTCCGATGACAGCCACCAAGGTTTGGGGGGAAAGCGCTTGAGTCATGGTGCTTCAGTTGCCGGTGAACTTAGGGGCGCGCTTGTCCATGAAGGCGGCGACACCTTCCTTGAAGTCGGCGCTCCAGCCCAGTTCACGCATGAAGCCCCCTTCCATGCTGAGTTGCTGCTCCAGCGTATGGTTGGGCGCAGCGTGCATGGCGGCGCGGGTGCGCACCAGGGCTTTGGTCGGCATGGTGGCCAGCTGGGCAGCGAGTTTGTCCACTGTGGATGCCAGTTCCGCATCGTCCACCGCTTGCCAGATCAGGCCCCAGTCTTGCGCTTTTTCAGCGGGCAGTTTGTCGGCCAGCATCGCCAGGCCCATGGCGCGGGCCATACCCACGCGCTGCGGCAGAAACCAGGTGCCGCCGGTGTCGGGAATCAGGCCGATCTTGCTGAAGGCCTGCAAAAACGAGGCTGATTTGGCCGCAATCACCAGGTCGCAGGCGAGTGCCAAACTGGCCCCGGCCCCGGCAGCAATACCGTTGACCATGGCCACCGTAGGTACACGCAGGTTTTGCAGCGCCAGCACCAAGGGTTTGTAGTTGTGCTCCACCACCTGGCCAATGTCAGGCAGCATCGGGCCCATGGCCATGTCGGGGTCAGCCAGGTCTTGTCCGGCGCAAAAGCCCCGGCCAGCACCGGTGATCACCAGCACACGGATGGTTTTGTCGTCTTGCACTGTGGCCAGCGCGGCGCGCAGTTCAGCATGCATGGCACCGGTAAAGCTGTTGAGCTTGTCCGGGCGGTTGAGCGTCAGGCGGGCAATGCCATCCTGCACCTCAAAACGAATGTTCTGGTAAGTCATGGCAAAACCTCAAACGTGAAAGCGGCGTTGCACCACACGGAAACGGTTCGCCACAAAGGCCGAGTCCGCATAACTTGCGTTGGCCGCCGGGTTGCCGCCAGTGCCGTGATAGTCTGAAAACGCGCTGGACTGGTTGACAAACACACCACCGGTCAGGTTGATGGACAGCGCCACCTTGGAGCGCCAGGTGGCTGCTGTCATGGCTTCAATCACTTCCGCTCGGGTGGAGTAGAGACCCGCGGTCAACGCGCCGTGGGTCGAAACAATACGCTCAGACAGGCGAACAGCGCTTGTGGTGTCTGCGCAGCGCACTACAAAAGTGATAGGGCCAAAGCGTTCTTCCATGTAGGTGGACTCGTCTGCCGCATCACAGGCCAGCAGCACCGGGGTGTGGACTTCGGCCTTGGGAAACTCGGGGTTGTCGAGCTTTTTGGAGGCCAGCAAGACCTTGCCCAACGTGCCACCATTGGCCAGCGCAATCCGCTCCAGCGTGGCGGGTGACTGCACCGCGCCCAACACGGCACAAGCCACTTCGGGCTTGGCCAGGCAAGCCTCCAAGGCACGCGCCAGGTCAGCACACACCTCGTCATAAGTCTTGTGACCGTCTTCGGTGTCGATGCCACCGGCGGGCACCAACAGCGCCTGCGAAGTGGTGCACATCTGGCCGGAATACAGCGACAAGGTGAATGCCAGGTTACGCAGCATGCCTTTGTAGTTGTCGGTTGAGTCGATCACGATGTTGTTGACACCCGCCAACTCGGCATACACCTGGGCCTGGCGGCAGTGGTTGATGAGCCACTGGCCAAACACATTGCCACCGGTGAAATCGACCGACTTCACTGCCGGGTGGGTCACCAGGGCTTGGGTGGTTTCGCGCTGGTCAGGGATACACAGCGTGACCAGATTGGGGTCAATGCCGTGCTCGGCCAACACGGTGCGAATGGTGCGCACGGTGATGGCGGCGGGCAAGATGGCGTTTTCGTGCGGTTTGACAATCACCGCGTTGCCGGTGGCCAGCGCGGCAAACAAACCTGGGTAAGTGTTCCAGGTGGGGAAGGTGCCACAACCCACCACCACCGCCGCACCCCGGCCGACAATTTCAAAATGTTTCTTCATCACCAGCGGCGGGTTCTTGCCTTGTGGTTTTTCCCAGGTGGCTTCAGCCGGTACAAAACTTTGCTCGCGGTAGGCATAGGTCACAGCTTCCAGGCCACGGTCTTGCGCGTGGGGTGAACCGGCCTGAAACGCCATCATCCAGCCCTGGCCGGTGGTCATCATCACCGCGTGGGCGATCTCGAAGCTTTGGGCGTTCAGGCGGTCCAGCATCTCGATACACAGGCCGGTGCGGCCCTCTACCCCCACCGCTTGCCAACCGGTCATGGCGGCCTGGCCGGCATCAATCAGCGCCTGGATGTCAGACACCGGGTAGCTCACGTTGAGCTCAACGCCAAATGGTGAGTTTTCGCCGCCCAGCCAGGTGGTGGTGCCGGGCTGTGACAAGTCGAATTTTTGCCCCAGGTGGGCGTCGAACGCTTTTTTGCCGTCGTCTGCGGCGGTTTCACCATAGGTCTTGGGGCTGGGCGTCTCGTTGTACGCCGCCCAGTAGCCACGGGTGTGAATGGCGTTGAGGGCAGCGTCGAGCTTGGCGCGGTGTTTTTCAAAGAGGGGATGTGTCATGAAGGTGTTCCGGGAAGGTTGAATCAGGTGAGTAAAAACAATAGCTGCTTGCGCTTATCAGATAAGGGCTAGAGGCCAAAAAGACTTAAAAAAACGCTTAAAAATCAGCCTGGATAGGCTTGTACGGTTTGTTCAATCGCTCCAAAGATCGATGCACCCATGCGGTCGGTCATTTCAATCCGTACCTGATCACCAAAGCGCAGGTAGGCGGTCTGGGGTTGGCCCGATTCAATGGTTTCGTACATCCGCACTTCGGCAATGCAGCAGTAACCGACACCCCCGTTGGCGATGGATGAGCCCTGCAAACCCCCTTGTTTGTTTGACACCGTGCCCGAGCCAATGATGGAGCCCGCGCACAGCTCGCGCGTCTTGGCGGCGTGGGCGATGAGTTGAGCAAAGTTGAACACCATGTCGGTTCCCGCATCGGGCTGACCAAACAAGCTGCCGTTCAAAAACACAGTCAAGGGGCGGTGTACCCGGCTGTCGGCCCAGTCGGCACCCAATTCGTCTGGGGTGATCGCCACCGGGCTGAAGGCTGATGCGGGCTTGGACTGGAAAAAGCCAAAACCCTTGGCCAACTCGGCCGGGATCAGGTTGCGCAGCGACACGTCATTCACCAGCATCAGCAGCCGCACCGATTTAGCGGCCTCCGCCACGCTGCAACCCATCTTCACGTCGCCGGTGATGACGGCCACTTCGGCCTCCAGGTCAATACCCCAGTCTTCCGACAGGGCAGACACCGGGTCGCGTGGACCGACAAAAGAATCCGAGCCGCCCTGGTACATCAACGGGTCAGTCCAGAACTCAGGCGGCAATTCCGCACCTCGGGCGCGGCGCACCAGTTCCACATGGTTGACATAGGCCGAGCCATCGGCCCATTGGTAGGCGCGTGGCAGGGGTGAGTGGCAGGCGGCTTGGTCAAACAGGTCGGGGTTGGTGAAGGCCCCACTGTTGAGCGCTTCATAGACCTGGCGCAACTGCGGCTCGCACTCCTGCCAGTCGTCCAGCGCAGCTTGCAAGGTGCGGGCAATGGCGGGCACGGCGCGGCAATGGGTGAGTGCGCGGTTGACCACCACCAGCGTGCCGTCACGCCCACCTTGTTTGAGTGTGGCAAGTTTCATGGCTTATTCCCCGGCGTAGCTGCCGTCGTGCATCCAGCGCGCGTGTTGCGGAGCTTTTTTGGTTTCAGCCCATTCATTGAGCATGGCCCATTTGACTTCGTCGAGCATCTTGGCCATCTTGGGTGTACCGGTGTTGGCTGCCAGTTCCAGCCGGTGGCCGCTGGGGTCAAAAAAGTAGATCGATTTGAAAATGGTGTGGTCGGTCGGGCCCACCACTTCAATGCCGTCGGCTTCCAGCTTGGCCTTGGTTTCCAGCAGTTCGTCGATCGAGCCGACTTGCATCGCCAGGTGTTGGGTCCAGGCTGGCGTGTTCATGTCACGGCCCATTTCGGGTTTGGTGGGCAGTTCAAAAAACGCCAGCACATTGCCGCCGCCCGCGTCCAGAAAGACGTGCATGTAGGGGTCGGGCTCTTTGGTGGAAGGCACTTCGTTCTCTGCAATCGCCAGAATGAAATTCATGTTGAGGTACTTGCCGTACCACTCCACGGTTTGTTTGGCATCTTTGCAGCGGTAAGCCACATGGTGAATTTTCTGGATTTGCATGGGAATGATCCTTAAATATCTTGGCGGGCGATGCGCATGGCTTCGCGCAGCACGCTGATGTCACCCACATGGTTGGCCAGCAGCAGCACCAATTTGGCATTGACCATGGCACTTTGCTCGTCGCTCAGGTCGCGGTGGGTGTCGATCAGCGCCTCGTAAAAATCGTCGCCCGGTGTGAAGGCCCGAAAGTAGCGTTTGCCGGATTCATTGAAGTTGGGTTGCAGGTTCAGGGACATGGCGGTCTCCTTAGTGAAGGTTGCAGGTGGCGCGGGCAATGGCCTGGCTGACCTGCCCGGCATCGAAACTGCGCCAGCGTGCGGCCACATGCTGGTCCGGGCGGATCAGGTAGCTGGTGCCCGGTGTGGTGTCATAACGCTCGGCGAAACGCCCGGTATGGTCTTCCAGCAGCCGCAGGCCCTGTGGGGCCGTACCCGCTGTGGCGCTCACAAGAATCACCTCGGGTGTCAGGGGCCCGTTGGCCACGGCCGTGAAGCTGGCCAGCAGGGGGGTATCCACCATGGCGGCATCATTCACACACACCAGCACCATGAAGCGATGACCGACCTGATCCAGCAGCCAGGCATCCTGGCCCAGCAAGCGCATCGGTGCATCGTCCATGGGTGCGCCGGGCACCATGTCGCCTGAAAAAGCGTCAACATCCGGCGTGTTCAGGCGCGATTCGGTCAGGTAACTGGGTACCGACAGACGGCCCGAGTTGACCAGTGCACGGGCAAAGGCATGGTCACGTGCCAGGCTCAGCACCGCGTTGCGAAAAGTCAGAGAGGTTTTGCTCTTGGGGGTGATGAAGTCGGTGGATCGGGTGGAGTTGAGCAGGTTTTCATCTGCCGCAAACACACGTTCTTCAGAATAGCTGTCCAGCAACTCGGGTGGGGCTTTGCCCTCAATCACCAGCTTGAGTTTCCAGCACAGATTGTCAGTGTCCTGAATGCCGGAGTTGGCACCGCGCGCGCCGAATGGCGACACCTGGTGCGCCGCGTCGCCCACAAACAGCGCATGGCCGTGGGTGAAGGCGTTCATGCGGCGGCACTGGAAGGTATAGACGCTGACCCATTCCAGCTCAAACTCACGCTCATCACCCAGCATGGCCTTGATGCGCGGAATCACCTTCTCTGGCTTCTTTTCTTCTTCCGGGTCAGCATTCCAGCCGAGCTGAAAGTCGATACGGTAGACGTTGTCAGCCTGGCGGTGCAACAACACCGATTGCCCAGGGTGAAACGGTGGGTCAAACCAGAACCAGCGCTCATGCGGAAAATCGGCTTTCATGACCACGTCGGCAATCAGGAAACGATCCATGAAGATCTTGCCGTCAATTTCCAGGTTCATCAAACGCCGAATGCCACTGCGGGCTCCGTCAGCCACCACCAGCCAGTCGGTTTCCAGCGTGTAAATGCCGTCCGGTGTTTCCACCTGCAGCGTGGCCCCATCACCTTGCGGGATCACGGACAGCACCTTGTTCTTGAAGCGCAGATCCAGGTTGGGCAGTTCCTGGGCGCGTTTCACCTCGAACGCTTCCAGGTAATACTGCTGCAGGTTGATCATGCCGGGGCGTTTGTGGTCTGGCTGCGGCAACAGGTTGAAGTTGTACACCTCTTGCTCGCGGAAAAACGTGCGGCCCACGTTCCAGCTCACGCCCTTGTCCACACAGGGCTGGCCCAAACCGATGCGGTCCAGCACCTCCAGCGCACGTTTGGCGTAACACACCCCACGCGAGCCTACCGACACGGTGTCGTCGTCGTCCAGCAGCACCACGGGCACCCCCGACTGTGCCAACTCAATGGCAGCGGCCAGACCCACCGGGCCAGCGCCCACCACCACCACGGGGTAGCGCTTTTTCTCAGCGCCAGACTGCTCTGGCGGGCGAACGTAATCAAATTTGGGATATTGGTAAGTGCTCAACATGGCTTGTCTCCGATGATTGGTTTTTTGTGCCGATGCTGTGGTGACTTATTCCGCCGCTTGCAGGCCGTGCCACATTTCCTTGTCACGCTCGGCCGTCCAGATGCGCGGGTGTTTGATGCCGCTGGCCTCGTCCACGGCACGGGTCACGTCAAACGGCAGGCAGTGTTCGTAAATGAAGACCTGGCCAAACTTGGGGTCCATGGCTTTGCGGCAATGCGCCATGGCTTGTTTCAGGTTCATGCCCTGGGCCACGGCCTCTTTGGCGGAG
>NZ_JAQTWM010000029.1 GCF_028689305.1 Rhodoferax sp.
GGCGCCCGAGCTGGCCCATCAGCCAGATCGGCAGGGTTTTGTCGGCTCCGGCGGTGAAAGTGGTGACGATCAGTTCGTCCACCGACAGGGCAAAAGCCAGAATGCCGCCGGCCAGCAGGGCCGTGCCGAGCTGCGGCAGGATGATGTAGCGCAGCGTGGTCAGGGTGTCGGCGCCCAGGTCCATGGACGCTTCCCACAAGCGGCCCGGCAACCGGCGCAGGCGCGCCACCACGTTGTTGTGCACGATCACCACACAAAACGTGGCGTGTCCGACCACAATGGTCCAGAAGCCAGAGTTGACGTCCAGCAGCTTGAAGGTTGACAACAAGGCAATGCCGGTGACGATGCCGGGCAGGGCAATCGGCATGATCAGCATGGTGGTGAAGGCGTCCTTGCCAAAAAAACGCTCGCGGTTCAGGGCGGCGGCGGTCAGGGTGCCCAGTACCATGGCAATGAGGGTCGCCATGGCCGCCACCGACAACGAGAGGTCAATGGCCGCGTGGATGTCGGTGCGCTCCAGCGCCCGGGCAAACCAACGCAGGGTGAGCCCCTGGATCGGAAAACTGTAGCTGCTGTCGGCGTTGTTGAAGGCATACAGCGCAATGAACAGCAGTGGCAGATGCAGGAAAGCCAGGCCCGCATAAGCAGCCAGGCGCAGCCAGGTGGGTCTAGAGTGCATTGAAGGCCCCCAGTCTGCGTGCGATGGTGAGGTAAACGGTGATCAGCACAATCGGCACACAGGTGAAGGCCGCCGCCATGGGCATGTTGCCAATGGTGCCTTGCATGGTGTAGACCATGCTGCCGATGTACAGCCCTGAGGGTCCCACCAGTTGCGGGATGATGTAGTCACCCAGGGTCAGTGAGAAGGTGAAGATGGACCCCGCCACCACCCCCGGAAAGGCCAGCGGCCACAACACGGTGCGAAAGGTCTGCCAGGGCCGGGCGCCCAGGTCACCCGAGGCCAGCAACAGGTTGGGCGGCACCCGCTCGATGGCCGCCTGGATGGGCAGCACCATGAACGGCAGCCAAATGTAGGTGAACACCAGAAACCGGCCCAGATTGGAAGTGGCCAGGGAGTCGCCACCGATCACCGGAATAGCCAGCACCGCCTGCAGGGCACCGTGCAGGCCCAGCATGTTCACCACCCAATAAATCACGCCGCCCTGGGCCAGCAGCACGGTCCAGGCATAGGCTTTGACGATGTAGCTGGCCCACATCGGCAGCATCACCCCGACATAAAAAAAGCCTTTTTCTGCCGGGCTGGCGTGGTGCGCCATGTAGTAGGCCATGGGAAATCCGATCAGTGCGGTGCTCAGCGTGACCGCGCAGGCCATGGCCAGCGTGCGCAGCACGATGTCGAGGTTGGCCGGCACCAGCAGATTGGCAAAGTTGTCGCTGGTGAACTCGGTCACGACCGACATGCTCATGTCGTCGAATGTGAACACACTCTGGCTCAGCAAGGTGAGCAGCGAGCCCAGGTAGACCACACCGAACCACAGCAGCGGTGGCGTGAGGATCAACAGCAGCGTGAGTGTGCGCCGCTGGTAGAGCAGGTTGGAGATGGCACGCATGGCTGTGGCCTCAGGCGTCGAGCATCACCATGTGTTGCGGTGCCCAGCTCAGGGCCACGCGCCCGCCGGGCTGGGTGTGGGCCGCCAAGTCGGAGGCGGCAGCGCTCTCGGTCTGCATGGCGGTGATGACCTGATCACCCACCTGGACTTCCAGACGCTGGTTGGCCCCCAGGAACTGGATGGCCAGCACCTCACCTTCAACCTGCAGACGGCCCGCCGTGGCGCTGGTCCCGGCGGGGAGCACGCTGATGTTTTCCTGGCGCACGGCAAAGGCCCGGGGCTGACCGGTGAGGGTGTGCGCCAGTGTCGTGTCGATGACGTTGGCGCTGCCCACAAAGTCCGCCACAAAACGGGTGCGCGGCTGGTGGTACAGCTCACGCGGGCTGGCAATCTGCTCAATTTTCCCGTGGTTGAACACGGCAATGCGGTCGGACATGGACAGGGCCTCTCCCTGATCGTGTGTCACGTAGACAAAGGTGATGCCCAGCTTGCGGTGCAGCACCTTGAGCTCCATCTGCATCTGCTCGCGCAGCTTCATGTCCAGCGCGCCAAGGGGTTCGTCCAGCAGCAAGATGCGCGGCCGGTTGACCAGCGCCCGCGCCAGAGCCACGCGCTGGCGTTGTCCGCCGGAGAGCTGGGCCGGTGTGCGTTGCGCGTGGTCGGGCAGGGCCACCATCGCCAGCGCTTCACGGGCCATGGCGTGGCGCGCGGCCTTGGGCACTTTTTTCACCATCAGTCCATAGGCCACGTTGTCCAGCACATTCATGTGCGGGAACAGGGCGTAGTCCTGGAAAACGGTGTTCACATCGCGTTCGTAAGGCGGGGTGCCAGCGGCCTCCCGGCCCAGCAGGGTCAGGCTGCCGCTGCTGGGCTGCTCAAAGCCGGCCATCAGCCGCAGCGAGGTGGTTTTTCCGGACCCCGAAGGCCCCAGCATCGAAAAAAACTCACCCTCCTGCACGGTGAAGCTGACGCCGTCCAGCGCCCTGACTTCACCATAGTGCCGGGAAACACCCTTGAACTCGATCGCAGCTGGCATACACACCCTTGTCTGGCCACTCAACGCCCGCCCATGATGGCGATGTAGTCCATCGCCCACTTGGCATAAGGCACACAAGTTCCCTGGGTGGTGCACTTGGCTTGCGGGGTTTTCCAGAACTTGATTTTGGCCAGATCATCAAAGCCGTTGATCTTGCAGAAGTCGCTGCCACCGGGCGCCTTGGCCTTGCAGGCCGCCGGGGTCACCGGCACCGTGCCAAACCACTCGGCCAGCGGAGCCTGCAACTTGTCGCTGAGCTGGTGCTCCATCCACTGGTAGGCACAGTTCACATGCTTGGCGTTCACATGCAGCATGGTGGTGTCGGCCCAGCCGGTGGCGCCTTCCTTGGGAACCACCGAGGCAATGGGCTTTTTTTCGCCCTTGAGTGAATTCACCATGAAACCCCATGAGCCAGACGCCACTACACCTTCACTCTTGAAGTCGTTCATCTGGACCGTGGCATCGTGCCAGTAGCGGTGGGTCAGCTTTTTCTGACTGCGCAGCAGTTCCAGCACGGCAGCGTACTGTTTTTCATTGAGTTCGTAGGGGTCTTTGATACCCAGTTCAGGTTTTTTTGTCATCAGGTACAGCGCCGCGTCGGCCATGTAGATGGCACCGTCGTAAGCCTGTACCCGGCCCTTGTTGGACTTGCCGTCGGGCAGGTTCTGTTCTTCAAACACCACGGCCCAGGAGTCCGGCGCCTTCTTGAACACGTCGGTGTTGTACATCAGCACATTGGGGCCGGACTGGTAGGGCACACCATAGTGTTTGCCGTCCACCGTGTGCCAGGCCGCGTTTTGCAGGCGGGCATCAATGGTTTTGTAGCTCGGCACCAGGCCCACATTGACTTCCTGCACCAGTTTGGAGGTGATCAGACGCCCGCTGGCATCACCCGAAGCCGTCACCAGGTCGTAGCCGCCGGCTTTCATCAGCGACACCATTTCGTCGGAGGTGGCCGCCGTCTTGACGTTGACCTTGCAGCCCGAGGCTTTCTCGAAACCGGTGGTCCAGTCGTAGGCCTTGTCAGTCTCGCCGCGTTCAATATAGCCTGCCCAGGCAATGATGTTGAGTTGTCCTTCACCCTTGCCAATGGTTTTGGGTGGAGCGGCGAGACTGGCTGCAGCGGTGGCCGTCGCCAGTAAACCGGTGAGAAGTGCGCGGGGTAGAGACATAAAGAACTCCTGACGTTGGTGGTTGGGGCGCGCAGGTGCGGGCCTGAAGGGCATCTTAGGTTTTGTTGCCGGGCTGAACCATATCGGCCAGCCAATACAATCCATCGGAAAAACAGAAACCTTGCACCAATAAATGCTGATTTAGTGGTTTACCCTAGGCGTCAAAACTGTGCATTTACGGGTTTACCCTTTAAATGAGCCAAAAAGGTGCCTGAAATCGAGAAATGGCCAGATGAGCACATCTTTCAAGAGCATTCGGTATTTCATAGCAGTCGCCGAATCCGGCTCCATTTCAGCCGCCATCCAGGAGCTGGGGGTGTCGCAATCGGTGGTTTCAGCCGCCATTGCCCAGATTGAGGCGGACCTGGGAACCCTGTTGTTCGAGCGCCGGGCCCGCGGCATGGCGCTGACCCATGCCGGCCACCAGTTTCTGCGCCATGCCCACCAGATCGAAGTGGCCATGCGTAACGCGCGGGATGCCCTGGCCTCGCGGCCCCACACGGTGACGGGCAGCCTCAACATCGGGGTGACCAGTTTGATGGTGGGGTATTACCTGCCGTTTTTGCTGGAACGGTTTCGCCGCGTGTTTCCACGGATCCAGGTCCAGATCACCGAAGACCGGCGCGACTATCTGGAGCATTTGCTGGTCAGCGGTGAGCTGGATGTGGCCTTGATTGTGGTGTCGCAGTTGCAGAACTACCGGGCGCTGGAAACCGAGACCATTCTGCGGTCGGGCTGGCGCGTCTGGTGCCCGGTCAACCACCGCCTGGCCAGTGAGGAAAAAATCCAGGCCGATGAGCTGGCCGAGCAGTCGCTGATCCTGCTGCAAGTGGACGAACTCGGTGATGCCACCACGGCGCTGTGGCATGTGCGTGGTGCCGACCCCAAGGTGTTGATTCGTACCTCTTCGGTGGAGGCCGTGCGCAGCCTGGTGGCCACAGGCGCGGGCTGTTCGGTGTTGCCCGACATGCTGTATCGCCCCTGGTCACTCGAAGGTGACCGCATTGAGGCGCGGCCTTTGGCGCAGCCGCTGGCGCCGCTGGACGTCGGGCTGGCCTGGCGCAAGGGAGCGGTGTTGCCGGAGTCGCTCAGCAATTTTTTGACGGCGGTACGGCCCACGCTGGACGGCCATGTGTCCGCCACCGGTGGGTATCTGCGCTGAAGCGGGCCGCCCCGCAACGTGGTTTATTTCAGGATGTCACCCACACACAGGTACTTGATTTCCAGGTAATCATCCATGCCGAAGTGTGAGCCTTCGCGGCCTAGACCGGACTGCTTGACCCCGCCAAACGGCACGTGTTCGGTCGCCAGAATGCCGACGTTGATGCCGACCATGCCGTATTCCAGCGCTTCACTCACGCGATAGATGCGGCCGATGTCGCGGCTGTAGAAGTAGCTGGCCAGGCCAAACTCGGTGTTGTTGGCAGCAAAAATGGCTTCAGCTTCGGTCTCGAACTTGAACACCGGGGCGAACGGGCCAAAGGTTTCTTCGCGGGCGCACAACATGTCGGCAGTGGCATCAGCCACCACCGTGGGTTCAAAAAACTGGCCCGGCAGGCGTTTGCCGCCCACCAGCACGCGGCCCCCCTTGGCCACCGCGTCGTCCACATGGCGCTGCACTTTTTGCAGCGCGGCTTCTTCGATCAGCGGGCCCTGGTTGACACCGTCCTCAAAGCCGTTGCCGACCTTGGCGGTCTTGACCTTGGCGGCAAACTTGGCCACAAACTCGTCGTACACCCCGGCTTGCACGTACAGGCGGTTGGAGCAGACGCAGGTTTGGCCGGCGTTGCGGTATTTGCTGGCAAACGCGCCTTCGACGGCGCTGTCGATGTCGGCATCGTCAAACACGATGAAGGGCGCGTTGCCGCCCAGTTCGAGCGACATTTTCTTGACCGTCGGGGCTGACTGCGCCATCAGGATGCGGCCCACTTCGGTGGAGCCGGTGAAGCTGATGTGACGCACGATGTCGCTGGCGCAAATCGCTTTGCCGACAGCAATCGAGTTGTCTGCATCAGCGGTGACCATGTTGAGCACCCCGGCCGGGATGCCCGCGCGAATTGCCAATTCGGCTGCGGCCAGGGCGGTCAGCGGCGTGAGTTCAGCCGGTTTGATGACCACCGGGCAGCCTGCGGCCAGGGCCGGAGCGACCTTGCGGGTGATCATGGCAATGGGAAAGTTCCACGGTGTGATGGCGGCACACACGCCAATCGGCTGCTTGAGCACCATCAGGCGGCGGTTGTTGTCAAACTGCGGCAGGGTCTCGCCATTGACGCGTTTGGCTTCTTCGGCAAACCACTCGACAAAGCTGGCGCCATAAGCGACTTCACCTTTGGCTTCAGGCAAGGGCTTGCCTTGCTCGGCGGTCATGATGCGGCCCAGGTCGTCCTGGTTGGCCATGATCAGGTCAAACCACTTGCGCAGGATGATGCTGCGCTCTTTGGCGGTCTTGCTGCGCCAGGCCGGCCAGGCGGCGTTGGCGGCGTTGATCGCAGCTTCGGCATCCGCCGCCCCCAGGTTGGCCACATCCGCCAGGTGGGCGCCGGTGGCCGGGTCGGTCACGGCAAAACGGCTGCTGCCAGCCACCCACTGGCCGTTGATCAGGGCATCGGTCTTGAGCAGGCTGGGGTCTTTGAGTAGGGACAGGGGAGAGGTTGACATAAAAAACTCCTGAATTTATAAGGAAAATTGGGCTTTAGCCCGGATAAAACTTGCGCAAACAGCTATAAAAACAATAGCAGTTATCGAATCGGCACACCCGGCAGGATACACAGCATTTCAAACAGCAGGTTGGCGCCCAGCAAAGCTGTATTGCCGGTTGGGTCATAAGGCGGCGAGACTTCCACCAAATCGGCCCCCACGATGTTCAGCCCGCGGCAACCGCGCACAATCTCCAGCGCCTGCGGCACGCTCAGGCCGCCGATTTCCGGTGTGCCGGTGCCACCCGCATAGGCCGGGTCAATGCCGTCGATGTCAAAACTCAAATAACAAGGCGCATCACCAATGGTGGCGCGCACATTGGCCATCAGGGGCGACAGCGACTGCCACCACACCTCATGCGCCAGTGTCAGGTGAAACCCCTGCTGGCGCGGCCAGTCAAAGTCGTCCGCCGCGTAACCGCTGCCGCGCAGGCCGATCTGGAACACCCGCTCAGATTGCAGCAGGCCTTCTTCCACCGCGCGGCGAAACGGCGTGCCGTGGGCGATGCGTTCGCCAAACATGTCGGCGTTCACGTCGGCATGCGCATCCACGTGCACCAGCGCCACCGGGCCGTGTTTCCTGGCCATGGCGCGCAAAATGGGCAAAGCAATGGTGTGGTCACCACCGAGCGTCAAGGGAATGCAGTCATGCGCCAGCAGCTCGTCGTAGTAGTCGGTGATGATGGCGACTGATTTTTCCAGCGAATAGGTGTTGATCGGCACATCACCCACGTCGGCCACCTGCAGGGCATCAAATGGCGCCGCCCCGGTGGCCATGTTGTAGGGCCGGATCAGGCTGGACTCGGCGCGGATCTGGCGCGGGCCAAACCGTGTGCCGGGCCGGTGGCTGGTGCCAATGTCCAGCGGCACGCCGACAAAGGCCACATCCAGACCGTGGGCCGTGTCAACCACTGGCAGACGCATCATGCTGGCGATACCGCCAAAACGCGGCATCGCGTTGCCGGACAGGGGGTGGTTTTTCATCGACGTTTCCCTCGCAGCCACTCCAGTCCGAGCATCAGGGTGGTGGTGAAGATGATCAGCAGGGTCGCCACCGCGGCAATGGTGGGGGTGATGTTTTCGCGGATGCCGGTGAACATCTGACGCGGCAGGGTGACCTGGTTGGGGCCAGCGATGAACAGCGTCACCACCACCTCGTCAAACGAGGTGGCAAAGGCAAACAATGCCCCCGAGATCACCCCCGGCGCAATGATCGGCAGCGTCACGCGGAAAAACGTGGTGAGGTGGCCCGCCCCCAGGCTCAACGAGGCGCGGATCAGGTTTTCGTTGAAGCTTTGTAGCGTCGCCAGCACCGTGGTCAGCACAAACGGTGCGCCCAGGGCGGCGTGCACCAGCACCAGGCCCAGGTAGCTGTCATTGATACCGATGCGGGCAAAAAACAGGTAGGTGCTGACCCCGACCACCACAATCGGCACCACCATCGGGGCGATCAGCAGGCTCATCAGCAGGCCCTTGCCCCAGAACTGGATGCGCGCCAGACCCACGGCGGCCATGGTGCCCAGCACGGTGGCCAGCACCGTGGCCAAGGGGGCGACGATGAAGCTGTTGCGCGTGGCGCGGCCCCATTCGGCAGACGAAAACAGGTTGTCATACCACTGCAGGGACCAGCCCGGCATCGGGTAGGACAGGAACGAGCTGCTGGAGAACGACAGCGGCATGATGACCAGAATCGGCAGCAGCAAAAACAGCAGCACCAGCACCCCGAGGCCGCGCAAGGCGTACCAGAAGACCTTGTCGGTCAGGGAGGCGTAGGCCGGAAACATCGGACGGGCAGGAAGTGACATCGCAGTTATCCCAGGCTGAGTTCAGACTTCACCACGCGGCGGTACACGGCGTACAGCACCAGCGTGGCTGACAACAACACGGCACCCAGGGCACAGGCCATGCCCCAGTTGACATTGACGTTGGTGTATTGGGCGATGTAATAACTCAGCATCTGGTCATCCGCGCCACCCAGCAGGGCTGGCGTCACGTAGTAGCCAATGCTGAGGATGAACACCAGCAGACCACCGGCCCCCATGCCGGGGTAGGTTTGCGGCATATAGACGCGAAAGAACGCCGCAACCGGTGAGCTGCCCAGCGACACGGCGGCGCGCAGGTAGGTGGGCGGTACCGACTTCATGACGCTGTACAGCGGCAGGATCATGAACGGCAGCAGGATGTGCACCATGGCAATGATGACCCCCAGGCGGTTGAACAGCAGCGGCAAGGGTTCGCCGATGAAACCCAGCTCCATCAAGGTGCGGTTGACCAGCCCGTTGGTTTGCAGCAGCACGATCCAGGCCGCCGAGCGCACCAGAATCGAGGTCCAGAACGGCACCAGCACCAGAATCATCAGGATGTTGGCCTGCCGTGGTGTCAGTGTGGAGAGCCAGTAGGCCAGCGGGTAGCCCAGCAGCAGGCAAAAGAGGGTGACGACGGCACTGATGCTGAAGGTGCGCATCAGGATTTTGCTGAAGGCGGCGGCGTCAGCGTCCACCTTGACGATGTGGCCTTGAATGTCGCGCTTCAAGTCCACCGAAGTCAGCAGGTAGTCCGGGGTCCAGCGTGAGCCGTTTTTGGCAATCGCCTGCCAGTATTCCGGCTCGGCCCAGCGTGGGTCCAGTTCCAGCAGGCGTGCCTTGACCTGGGCCGGTGTCAGCCCAGCGTCCAAGGGCAGGGCACGGTAGGTGCCCATGATGAGGGAGCGGGCGCCGCTGACCTCACTGTTGAGGCGGCGCGCCAGGCCGCCCGCGTCAGATTGTTCGGCAATGGCCGACAGATCAGAGATCAGCGCAGCAAAGGCCTGATCCGGCGGCGTTGAGGTGCGGTCCCAATGGTCCAGGGCCTGGACCGTGTTTTTGAGGGTGCCCGCCACCTCGGGGTTTTCGATGGCACGCACCAGCAGCGCGCCAATTGGCACGATGAAGGTGGCCAGCAGAAAAATCAGCAGCGGCAGGGTCAGAGAGATGGCAAAGGCCTTTTTGCGGCGCTGCGAACGCCGCAACTGTGCCGCCAGGTTGCCAGGAATCACAGTTGTGGTCAGAGCCATGGCCATCCCTCCCTGATCCGCTTATTGCGCTGCCCAGGCGGCGAAACGCTTCTCCAGCGCCTCACCCTGGTCAGCCCAGAAACCCACGTTGAACTGCAATGCGGTCTTGGCATTGGCCGGGGCGGTCGGCAACTGGCTCAGCACCTTGGCATCGAGCTTGGCCAGCGCCTTGGTATTGGTCGGGCCGTAGGCGATGTTTTTGGCGTATTCGGCTTGCGCATCGGCGCTGCTGGCCAGGGCGATGAACTTCAGAGCAGCCTCTTTGTTGGGCGTGCCCTTGGGCATGACCCAGTAGTCCAGGTCATAAATGCCGCCGGTCCAGGTGATCTTGAGGTTCTTGCCTTCGCGCTGGGCGGCATCAATGCGGCCGTTGTAGGCGGTGGCCATGACCACGTCACCGGCCACCAGGAACTGGGGCGGCTGGGCACCGGCTTCCCACCACTGGATGTTGGCCTTGAGTTCGCTCAGCTTCTTGAACGCGCGGTCAGCACCTTCCTTGGTTTTGAGCACCTTGTACACGTCAGCCGCAGCCACGCCGTCGGCCATCAGGGCAAATTCAACGTTGTAGCGGGCCCCTTTGCGCAAGCCGCGTTTGCCGGGGAATTTCTTCACGTCCCAGAAGTCAGCCCAGGTGGTGGGAGCGGTTTTGAGCTTGTCGCCGTTGTAGGCCATCACGGTGGACCAGACGAAGGTGCCGATGCCGCACTCGTGGATGGCCGCGGGCTGGAAGTCAGCCTTGTTGCCAATCTTGCTGTAGTCCAGCTTCTCGAACAGGCCTTCGTCGCAGCCGCGGGTCACGTCGGGAGATTCAACCTCCACCACGTCCCAGGTCACTTTCTTGGCTTCGACCATGGCCTTGATCTTGGCTTGTTCGCCGTTGTATTCGACGCTGACAACCTTGTTGCCAGAGGCTTTTTCATAGGGGCCGACGTAGGCCACTTTTTGGGCGTTGCCGTTGGCGCCACCGAAGTTGACCACGGTCAGATCGGCGGCTTGGCTGGACAGGGCAAACAGTGCAGTACAGGCTGCAACCAGGGGGGTGAGTTTCATCAAAGGACTCCTAGGGGGTGAAAAAAACCAAAAAATGCAAGTGGGTCAGGCATAGACCCGCAAATGCTCGGGGGGCAGCACCAGCCAGATGACATCACCGGCCTGCGGGATGTTGGGGCTGGAGAGCGCAATCTTGACGGTGGCCGGGGCTTGGCCCTCCACCTGGCAGCGCATGCGCAGGTGGTCGCCGTAGTAAATCACGTCGTTGACCCGGGCGCGCAGGCTGTTGGTGGGCGCTGGCTGGTTGCCTGGGCAAATCAGCGCACGTTCAGGGCGGATGCAGGCCTGCACCGGGTAATTCAGCGGCGCGCCGTTGATGTCCTGGCCCTGCAAGGTGGCCCCGCTCGGCAGCTGTACCTGGCAGATGCCGCCCGCACCACGTTCGCTGGTGACGATATGGGCGTCCAGCACGGTGTTGTCGCCGACAAAGCTGGCCACAAAACGGTTCACCGGGGTTTCATACAGCGTGCTGACCGGGTCAATCTGCTGGATCAAGCCGTCGTTGAACACCGCCACCCGGTCGGACATGGTCAGCGCTTCGGACTGGTCGTGGGTGACGTAGACAAAGGTCAGGCCAAGTTTGTGGTGCAGCTCTTTGAGCTCAATCTGCATGTGCTCGCGCAACTGCTTGTCCAGCGCACCCAGCGGCTCGTCCATCAGCACCAGTTGCGGGTCAAACACCAGGGCGCGTGCCAGGGCAATACGCTGTTGTTGCCCGCCCGAGAGCTGGCCGGGGTAACGCGCCCCTTTGTCGCCCATCTGCACCATGTCCAGCGCGCGTTTGACCTTGGCTTCACGCTCCGACTTGCCCAATTTGCGTACCGTGAGCGGGTAGGCCACGTTGTCGGCAATCGTCATGTGCGGAAACAAGGCGTAGTTCTGGAACACCATGCCAAAGTTGCGCTTGTGCGGCGGCGTTTTGGTGATGGGTTTGCCCGCCAGAAAAATTTCACCCGAGGTGGGTGACTCAAAGCCGGCCAGCATCATCAGCGTGGTGGTCTTGCCGGAGCCCGACGGCCCCAGCAGTGACAAAAATTCACCACTCTGGATGTCCAGATTCAGGTCGCGCACCACCAGGGTGCTGCCGTCGTAAGTTTTTTGGACGCTGGTGAAGCGAACCAGGGGATCAGACGATGCCATTATTTGCTATTCTTTAAGGAGCATCCAAAGCCCGCAGAATGCGGGCTGGAGGCTATTTTGATATGCAATTATTGTGCCAGTCAAGCGATCGCCGCCAGGCTGGCTTCGAGGATGTCCAGCCCTTCGTTCACGATGGCATCGCTGGCGGTCAGCGGCACCAGAATACGCACCACGTTGCCGTAGGTGCCGCACGTCAGCAGGATCAGGCCGCGTTTCGTTGCCTCACCGGCCAGGGCCTTGGCCAGCTCGGCACTGGGCTGGTGCGGGTCGCCGTTCTTGCACAACTCAATCGCCACCATGGCACCCAGGCCGCGCACGTCACAAATGCGTTTGTCCTTGGCCGCGATGGTTTTCAGGCGGTTCATCATGTGGGCGCCCAGCGCGCGGCTGCGTTCCAGCAGATGTTCTTTTTCAAACACGTCCAGCACCGCCAGGGCCGCAGCACAGGCGATCGGGCTGCCCGCATAGGTGCCTCCCAGGCCACCAGCGGCGGGGGCGTCCATGACTTCGGCGCGGCCGACCACGCCCGAGATCGGGTAGCCGCCTGCCATGGATTTGGCCATGGTGATCATGTCCGGGGCGACACCGCTTTGCTCGATGGCAAACCAGGTGCCGGTGCGGCCTGCGCCGGTCTGGATCTCGTCGGCAATCATCAAGATACCGTGCTGGTCACACAGGGCGCGCACACGCTGCAGGAAGTCGGCGGGCGCCACATTGAAGCCACCTTCACCCTGCACCGGCTCCACGATGATGGCTGCCACGCGGCTGGCTTCCACGTCGTTTTTCAGGATCGATTCAATCGACGCAATGGAGTCGTCCACACTCACGCCGTGGGCGGCATTGGGGAACTGGGCGTGGAAAATTTCACCGGGGAACGGACCAAAGCCGGTTTTGTACGGCGCGACCTTGCCGGTCAGGCCCAGCGTGAGCAGCGTGCGGCCGTGGTAGCCGCTGGTGAAGGCAATCACGGCGCTGCGCTTGGTGTGGGAGCGGGCGATCTTGATGGCGTTTTCCACCGCTTCGGCGCCGGTGGTCAAAAACAGGGTTTTCTTGGCAAAGTTGCCCGGGGCCAGCGCGTTGATGCGCTCGGCCAGTTCCACATAAGGTTCATAGGCCAGCACCTGGAAGCAGGTGTGGGTGTACAGGTCCAGCTGTTTTTTCACGGCATCCACGATCTCGGGATGGCAGTGGCCGGTGTTGAGCACGGCAATGCCGCCGGCAAAATCAATGTAGCGTTTGCCCTCCACGTCCCACACTTCGGCGTTTTTGCCGTGGGCAATAAAAACCTCGTGGCTTTGGCCCACGCCACGGGGAATGGCGGCCTGGCGGCGGGCCATCAGCGCCGCGTTGGTTGCTTGGGTTTTGGTCAGCATAGTTCTCCTGAAGGGTTGGTGCGGTTGATAAAGTGCCCAGACTTTAAGATTGACGGCCCGCCCCGACCATATACAGTTAGGTCTTTTTTGAGGATGTACTGTGCAGTGCCTGTGCCCAGTACAGACAAACCCTAATACCGCAAGCATGTTCACTTTAGATCCGCAGAGTTCCACCCCGCTGGTGCTGCAAATCGTGGCGGGTTTTCGTGCCGCCATTGAAGATGGCTCTTTGCGGCCAGGCTCCAAGGCGCCGTCGATTCGCCAGTTTGCCCATGCGCACAACGTCAGCGTGTTCACGGTGGTGGACGCGTATGACCGCCTGGTGGCGCAGGGTTACTTTGCCTCGCGCGCCAACTCAGGCTTTTTTGTCAAACAGCGGGCCAAGTCGGCGACCGAGTTGCCCGCCCAGGGGGCCAATTTCAGTTTTGATTCGATGTGGTATTCACGGCGGATCTTTGAAAACCGGGCACTGTTGATGAAGCCGGGGTGCGGCTGGCTGCCGGGCGACTGGCTGTTTCAGGATGGTGTGCGTCGCAGCCTGCGCAGTCTGGCGGCAGATGACTTTGATCTGGGCGGATACGGCGAGCCCAAGGGTTATCTGCCCTTGCGCCAGTTGGTGCGCGACCTGCTGGCCGAGCAGGAAATCGCCGTCACCACCGAGCAGGTGCTGTTGACTCAGGGCTCCAGCCAGGCGATGGACCTGGTGGCGCGCCGTCTGGTGCGCACCGGCGACGCCGTGCTGGTGGACGACCCCGGCTACCCGAACTTGCTGTTTTCCCTGCGTTTTCTGGGCGCCAGGCTGATTGGTGTGCCGCGCACCGCGGCCGGTTATGACCTGGCTGAGCTGGAGCGGCTGGTGGTGACGCATCAGCCCAAGGTGTTTTTTACCCAGCCGCGCCTGCAAAGCCCGACCGGCTCCATTGCCCAGCTGGCGCATTTGCACCGGGTGATGCAACTGGCGGACAAACACGACTTTCTGGTGGTGGAAAACGACATCTACGCCGATCTTGACCCCGAACCCCGGCCGTCCCTGGCCAGCCTGGACCAGTTGAACCGGGTGGTCTATATCGGCAGCTTTTCCAAAACCATCTCATCCAACATCCGTGTGGGTTATGTCGCGGCCAACCCGGATTTGCTGGAAGACCTGGCCCAGCTCAAGATGATTTCAGGGCTGACCTCATCCGAATTCACCGAACGCCTGGCGCACGGCGCGCTGATTGATGGCCGCTGGCGCAAACACGTCAAGGGTCTGCGCGAGCGGCTGGCCAAAGCCCATGTGGCGACGGCCTCCAAGTTGCTCAAGCTCGGTTTTGAGATTTTTTGCGAGCCCAAAGCCGGCATCTTCCTGTGGGCCCGGCATCCGGCGTTACAAGACTCGGGTGAACTGGCCTACCGGGCGGCGGAGCATGACATCCTGCTGGGGCCGGGGCATCTGTTCAGCTCCGACCTGCAGCCCAGCCCCTGGCTGCGTTTCAACGTGATTTTTTGTGACGAACCGGCGGTGTTTGACTTTTTGGCGGGGTGCACCCGCGGCTAAGGGCGTGTTTTTGCCGCCGAACAAAGAAGGAATCACGTGGGTATCCAAGACAGGGACTGGTATCGTGATGCTCAGCGCGAGAAGGAAAAACAGCGTCAAATGGACGAGACGCGCAGCAAGTTTTCCTCCTATACACGCCAACATTTGAGCGCCAAAGATCGAACGCCACGGCAACTCGGCCTTGTTCCGATGATGATTTTTTGGTGTGCCGTGATGGGCCTGTTGTACGTGCTGATGACGCACTACCTCAAGCCCCGGCCAGCCAAAGTGATGGCCAATGGCGACTTGGTACTCAAGCGGTCCCAGGACGGGCACTTCTACACATTGGGCAAAGTCAATGGTGTGGAAGCAAAATTCATGGTGGACACAGGGGCGTCCCTGGTCACGGTGAGTGAAGATTTTGCCAATAGGGCATGGATTCGGGGTGGCGTGACCACCGTGTTCAAAACGGCTAACGGTGATGCACCAGGCCGTATTGTGGACGGTGCCGCTGTATCCATTGGCCCCATCAGTGTTGCGAATGTACGTGTCGGCGTAGGTTTGCGGGGCCACGAAGCCGGTGAGGCACTGTTAGGCCAGTCTTTTCTGTCGAAGTTTGACATCATCATGGACAAAGACCAGATGGTGATACGGCAACGTTAAATCGCGCTAAATCGAGCCTGCCCTTTTTTCTCTTTACTTTTTCTTTAACCAACCTCCACGAAACCCGGGGCGATTCAGAAACGGGACTACGCCAAACTGGCCGATCGACTCGACTCACAAACGGTGATGGCGCAACTGCCCAAATGGTTCGATGACTACAATTCTTACTACCTGCACAGAACGTTGGGCTATGTGCCTGCCAAGTTGTTCAGAGAGAAACGAGCGGTAAATTAAACATACCGGCGGTACTGGGTTACGGGGTCAAGACCTATAAACTTCCAAACTGGTTTCACTTGCAAATCAATCGGTACTGTGAAAATGAAACGCCTACCTTTCTAACGATTTTTGACTGCAATCTACTACAGTGCAAACAGGATAATGCAAAAACGGTTACAAACACCCAAAACTGAGCATCTGGGGCGCAATGAAGAGATTGAAATACTCCGTGCAATAGCGGTGATTTTTGTTCTACTTCATCACTATGAAGGACTAATAGTTGGCTATCCTGCGCTGTATCCATATGTGGAAGGCTTGTACTCTGGTGTCGACCTATTTTTTTGTATCTCGGGCTATGTTATCGCACGTAGCCTTATCCCGAAGTTGATCGACAAAACTGGTACGGTCTTTTTTAGGGAGATAATTTCATTCTGGATCAAGCGCTGGTATCGCATTATTCCGTCTGCTTTACTGTGGGTCGTTGCGACCTTGGCAATTCTTGGGCCGAATGCATTAAAAGGCAATGCTCCCTTATGGTACGACACGTTCTCAGCTATTTTTCAGTATGCGAACTTCCATTTCTACCACTGCACCGTTGAACCCACGACGCATTGTGTAGCCTTTCAACAGTATTGGAGTTTGTCACTGGAGGAGCAGTTTTATCTGCTCATTCCTTTGGCGATCTTCCTTTTCAGGAAGCACCTAAGTTACTTCGTGCTAATACTTGCATTGTTGCAGGTGGTCACAGAACGTCATCACTGGAGTGGACTTACTGGGTTTGTGCGTACTGACGCAATCGCATTTGGCGTCCTGTTGGCTATGATTTCTCTTCGACCCGCCTACCTTTTTCTCGAACCGACTGCACTGAAAGCCCGTTTTGGGCGCATCGTACCGCTTTTGTTATTGGCTGGAATCGCGATCGTACCGACCACGAAGCCTATTCCTCAGTATATGGGCTTACTTTCAAGCTTTTGTCTCTTGATCGTTTGGCTCGCGTCGTACGATAAAGGCTACGTTCTTGGTCCAAGCAAAATGCGGCGATGGTTGGTGAAAATTGGTGAGCGTTCATTTGCCATCTACCTTGGTCAGATCGTTATATTCATAATAGGTCGAAAAATCAGCGATGCATTGATGGCGTCAGATACGCCCAACATCACTACTAAGATACTCTTCACGCTCTTCGTTGGAGCTTTATCGATGTTTGTACTGGTGGAGGTAAGTTATCGGTTTGTCGAGGTACCGTGGCGCAATCGTGGTCGCCATATTGCCGACTGTTTCAACCACTCACCATAGATCATTGAGTCGTTACGGAATTCCTAAATTCGTGATCTTACAGTCAAAACTTAGTAAGTTTTCTTGTTGAAATAAAAGACTATTCTTGAATATTAGAATATCTATTATCTGTGTTTTAATGAATGGTTTCCATTTTTAGCTCAAAAATCCAGAGTTCAATTTCGGCCTCATCCCATCCAACAGCAGTAATGCCAATTTTAAATAACGGTGGAAACAACTCAAGTTTGCCGAGTCTGTAAATACAGTAAAAGGGGCTAGGCTCGATTTAAATTCAAGTTCACCTTTCACTGCGCCGCTATGATGTGATGCTGTCGGCAGGGAGAGGTTCAAGGGGAGAAATATGGTTTGTCTGCCACAAAAAATGGCTACGGTTTCAAAAGGCATGGCTGCGCGACGGATGAGCGCTGGTTGCCCATATCAATAAAGGGGCGGTGTACGTGAGAACATCCCGAAAGCTCTCTTTCACTGCGGGTATCGCGTACTTGCTGACGTTCGTCTCGATTCCCACACTGTCGCTCTACAGTGCTGTCCGCAGCGACACGTTCATGATGGGCCAAGGTTCCAATGGTTCTGTGATCGCAGGTGCGTTGCTCGAAATGATCGTTGCTTTGGCCAGCATCATCACGGCCGCCGCGCTCTATCCGGTCATTCGCCGCCAGGGCGAGGCCAGGGCAATCGGTCTGATCGGTTCTCGCGTGCTGGAGGCGGCCACGATCTATGTCGGCATCGTGAGCTTGATGTCTATCGTGAGTCTGCGCCAAGCTGGCATCGGAGCGGCTGGTGTCGTGACGGCGCAAGGACTCGCGGCTCAGTACCAGTGGGCTTTCTTCTTCGCGTAAAGCCTGATCCCGGCGATCAACGGCGTGCTGCTCGGCTGATTGCTTTACCCATCCAGACTTGTGCCGCGCTGGTTGCCCATTCTGGCCTTTGTGGGGGCGCTGCTCTTGTTTGCCTCATGGCTGGCGATTTTGTTTGGCCTGATTGGCGCAAGGAGTCCGGCTGCCGGGCTTATGGCACTGCCTATCGCCGCTTGGGAGCTCTGCCTCGGTGTCTACCTTACGTTCTGGGGCTTCAAGCCATCGCCACTGACACAGGATATGTAGGCGCATATTTATTAAATCGAGCCGGCCCATTTTCAGTGCTTTTCATACATGAAATTGGCCTCTAGCCCGCACAAAATATATCTATTTAGCTATATAAGTAATAGCAAATCACGTCACAGCAGCTGGAGTCAGCTCGGAATGGGGGGAAAGGACACGGCTTTCATCGCCTCGATATAGTCGTCCCTGCCAAGTGTCGCGCTCCAGCAGCAGGGCTTCCACTTGCGGCAGCAGTTCGTGCAGGCGCATGTTCCAGTCGGGGGCGAGTTTGAGCGCAGGCGGCACTTCGCTGCCGATGCGCTGGATGGCCATGTGGGGTGACAGCCGTTCCAGAAAATCCACCACCAGCGCAAAGTAGTCCTGTGGGCTCATGATGGGCAGGCTGGCCGGGTCGCGCCGCCACTGGTTGGCCAGCACGGTGTGTTTGATGATCTGCAACTGGTGCAGTTTGAGTGATTGCAGTGGCAGGGCTGACAGCTTGTCTGCGCCTGCCAGCATGCTGTCGCGGCTCTCGCCGGGCAGGTCAAACATGAGGTGGGCCGCCACCTGCAGGCCACGTGCGGCGGCGCGGCGGATGGCGTCTTGTGCGTCGGCAAAGGTGTGGCCCCGGTTGACCCGTGCCAAAGTGGCGTCATCGCAGGATTCCAGGCCCAGTTCCAGCTCCACGATCTTGTGGCGTGACAGTTCGGCCAAGTAGTCGAGCACATCGTCGGGCACACAATCGGGCCGGGTGCCGATCACCAGGCCGTCGATTTTGGGGTGCGCCAGTGCGGCCTCGTAGACCTTGCGCAATTGATCGACTGGTGCGTAAGTGTTGCTGTAGGCCTGAAAGTAGGCGACAAAGTGGCGGGTGTTGGGGTAGCGGCGGGTGAAAAACTCCAGCCCAGTGTCGATCTGGCGGGTGATGTCCGCCTGGTCACGCAGGTAAGACGGCGTGAAGCCGTCGTTGTTGCAGAAGGTGCAGCCGCCAATGCCTTTGCTGCCGTCACGGTTGGGGCAGGTAAAGCCGGCATCGACCGACACCTTCTGCACGCGGCCGCCGTGCTGACGGCGCTGCTGGTCGTTCCATGACAGGAAACGGCGCGTGCCGAATTGGGGTGGCAGGGTGGGGCAGGACATCGGAGACTCTGATTTTTACTGGCAATGCGCCAGACCCGGATTGTCACCTCCGCCCGGGGCGGGTGTTTACATCACGGCACCGAGCTGCCAGGGCACAAACTCGTTCTGGCCATAACCATGGCGTTCGCTTTTGCTCAGGGTCCCGGACGCGGTAGCTAGCATCAGCTCAAAAATGCGCTGGCCCATCTCAGTCACGCTGCTGTGGCCGTCGATGATGTCGCCGCAATTGAGATCCATGTCGTCTTGCTGCCGCTGCCACAAGGCCGTGTTGGTGGCCAGCTTGAGTGACGGTGTGGGGGCGCAGCCATAAGCCGAGCCGCGACCGGTGGTGAAGCAGATCAGGTTGGCACCGCCCGCCACCTGCCCGGTGGCGCTGACCGGGTCGTACCCCGGCGTGTCCATGTAAACCAGGCCGCTGGCCGTGACCGGTTCGGCATACCGGTAGACTGCTTTCAGGTTGGTGGTGCCGCCTTTGGCGACGGCCCCCAGCGATTTTTCCAGGATGGTGGTCAGGCCGCCGGCCTTGTTGCCCGGTGACGGGTTGTTATTCATCTCGCCACCATGGATCCGGGTGTAGTGCTCCCACCAGCGGATCCGCTCCAACAGCTTCGCCCCCACTTCCGGGGAAACGGCACGGCGGGTCAGCAGGTGTTCTGCACCATAAATTTCCGGCGTTTCGCTGAGGATGGCGGTGCCACCATGAGCCACCAGCACATCGATGGCGGCGCCAAGCGCCGGGTTGGCGCTGATGCCGGAGTAACCGTCCGAGCCGCCGCATTGCAGGCCGATTTTCAGGTGAGCCACACTGCAGGGCTCACGTTGGATGTCGTTGGCTTTGGGCAGCAGCAGGTTGACGAGGGCAATGCCGCGTTGTACCGCCTGGCGGGTGCCGCCCACGTCCTGAATGTTGAAAGTGTGCAGGCGCTCGTTTTCCTCCAGGTGGCTGCTCGACAGCCAGTCACTCACCTGGTTGGCCTCACAGCCCAGGCCCACCATGAGCACGGCGCAGAAATTGGCATGTGAGGCATATCCGGCCAGGGTGCGCTGCAGCACCTGCATGCCCTCACCCTGGGTGTCCATGGCGCAGCCGCTGCCGTGGGTCAGGGCCACCACACCGTCAACCTGGGGGTAGGGCGCCAGCGCCTGTGGGTTGGTCTGGCGTGAAAAATGGTCGGCAATGGCGCGGGCCACGGTCGCGGAGCAATTCACGCTCGACAAAATGCCAATGTAGTTGCGGGTTGCCACGCTGCCATTGGCACGCCGGATGCCCATGAAGCTGGCTTGCCGTGGCACGGGTTCAGGCTTGAGGTCGGCACCAAAGGCCGGGTCGCGGCCAAAAGCGCCGCCTTCGGGACCCAGATTCAAGTTGTGGGTGTGCACGTGTTCGCCCGCGGCGATCGGCTGGGAGGCGAAGCCAATCACCTGGTTGTAGCGACGCACCGGTTGGGCGGTGGCGATGTCATGGGCCGCCACCTTGTGCCCGGCAGGAACCAGCCCTTTGACCGTGATACCTTGCGCCAATGTGCCGCCCAGCAGTTGCTGGCGGGCGATCAGCACATCATCCTCGGGGTGCAGGCGAATCAGCGGGTTCATTCAGAGCAGGCCGCGTTGCGCCAGGTTACGCAGCAGGTGAGAGCTGCCAAACGTCCAGGGCGGGCAGTCGTTGCTGCGTTTCATCCGGTTGACCAGCGTGCCCAGTTCGGGAGCCGAAATGCTGACGATGTCCCCGACCTTGTGGGTAAAACCGCCACCCGGGGTGTCGCGGTCCTGTTTGGGGGCAAACAGGGTGCCCAGAAACAGCATGGCGCCATCCGGGTACTGGTGATTCGGTCCCATCATCTGGGCCACCAGATCAAGCGGGTCACGGCTGATCTGCGCCATGCTGGAGAGACCATGCAGGATGAAACCATCGTCACCCGCGACCTTCAGCGTCAGTGTGGCTTGGCGCAAGTCATCGAGTGAAAAGCTGGCGTCAAAAAAGCGCAGCCAGGGTCCGATGGCGGTGGAGGCATTGTTGTCCTTGGCCTTGCCCAGCAGCAGGGCCGAGCGGCCTTCGATGTCACGCAGGTTGACGTCATTGCCCAGTGTGGCGCCAACAATCACGCCCCTGGAGTTGACGGCCAGCACCACTTCGGGCTCCGGGTTGTTCCAGCTGGAGGCTGGATGCAGTCCGGCATCGGCTCCGGTGCCGACCGCGGCCATCGGCGGCGCCTTGGTGAAGATCTCGGCATCCGGGCCAATGCCCACTTCCAGATACTGGCTCCACACGCCTTGCTTGATCAGCACCTGCTTGAGCGCCATGGCCTGGGGTGAGCCGGGTTTGAGTTTGGACAGGTCTTCACCGATCAGGCTGACGATGTCGGCACGGATGGCTGCGGCCGCAGCCGGGTTGCCGCGGGCTTTTTCTTCAATCACTCGCTCCAGCATCGAAATGGCGAAGGTCACCCCCGCTGCCTTGATCACCTGCAGGTCGGCCGGGGCCAGCAGCCAGGGCTTTTGCGGGTCGCGGCTGTCGGGTGGGGTGTTGGCCAACAGCGCCGCAATCGAGCCCAGGCGTTCACCCGCAGCCTGCTGCAGGGCCGCTGCCGGGTCGGCTTCCTCACACAGGTCACGCAGGGTGGCAAAGGTGGCCGTGACATCAAAAACATCGTCACCGCGCAAGGCCACCACCGAGGGGCCGTTGACGTCAGGCCGCCAGATGCGGCCAGCGAGTGTGCCGGCGGTACCGTCAGCGGGCAGACTGGTTAAAGCGTCAAGTTGCACAGGCAAGTCCTTCTAGAGTGTTTTGTAACCCATGGTCTGCGGCAACCACAGCACGATCTGCGGGAAAAAAGTCATGGCCAGCAAAAGTAAGAGCAGCATCACCAGGAAGGGCCAGCCCTCCTTCATCATTTCGCCAATCGGGATGCCGGTGAGCGCCTTGGTGACAAACAGCAACATGCCAAACGGCGGGTGGATCAGCCCGATCATCATGTTCAGCACCACCAGCACGCCAAAGTGCACCAGGTCAATGCCCAGCAGTTTGGCCGCAGGCAGCAGCATGGGCACAAACACCAGCAGCAGCACCGACACATCCAGGAAGCAGCCCAGCACCAGAAACATCACATTGACCAGCAGCAGGAACGGCACCTGACCAAGGTGCATGCTGTCCACCCACTGCGCCATGGCCTGCGGCACGCCTTCGGCGGTGAAGGCGTAGTTCAGCATGAAGGAGCCCGCCAGAATCATGGTGATCACCGCGCTGCCTCGGGCCGACTCCAACACCACGCCCCAGAAGCTGCGCCAGGTCAGCGCCCGGAAGACCAAAGCGGCCAGAATCAGTGAATGCAGGGCGGCCACCGCCGCCGCTTCGGTGGGTGTGAATACACCGGAGTAAATGCCGCCCAGCAGCACAATCGGCATGGACAGCGGCAGCGCCCCGCGAAAGATCAGGCCGGCCCATTCGCCGCGTGGCACCGGCTCGTCTCGTGGCATGTTGCGTTTGACGGCAATCACATGCACCACGGTCATCATCAGGCCGGCCATCAGAAAGCCTGGCACCACCCCACCCAGAAACAGCGCGCCCACCGAGGCGCCAGACACCAACGCATAAATCACCATTGGAATGGATGGCGGAATGATCGGCCCCAGTGTGGCACTGGCCACCACCACGGCACCGGCAAAGCCACGGGTGTATTCGGGTTTCTTCAGCATCTGGCGAATCGTCACCAGACCCGGGCCGGCCGCGTCGGCAATGGCGCTGCCGCTCATGCCCGAGAAGATCACACTGACCAGGATGTCCACCTGCGCCAGCCCGCCGCGCATGCGGCCAACTAGGATGCGGCAGAAGTCAAAGATGCGTTCACTCACGGTGCCGGCGTTCATGATGTTGGCGGCAAACACAAACAGCGGCACGGCCAGCAGCACATAGCTGTTGTACAGGCCGTTACCGACCTGCTCGGCCACCAGCCCGAGGTCTTGCCGCTTGACCAGCAGGTAGCCAAAGCCGGAGGCCAGCATGGAGAAGCCGATGGGCATGCGCAGCAGCATGCCCGCCACCAGAATCAGAATGAGTGCGGTGAGGCCAGAGATCATGTCAGTTTTTCAATTCAGATTCAGTTCGGCTTCAAGACCAACACCGCGGATGGCCTCCCAGATGGCCCAGGCGCTACGCACCACCAGCGCTGCCAGCAGCAGCACAAACGGCAGGAACACCCACATCAAAGGGATGTTCAGCACCGGGGAGCCTTCGCGCGCCATGAAGTGCACATAGTCCCAGCAAGCGGGCAGACCGGCCAGCGAGAGCCCACCAATCAGCAGGTTGCCCACAATCCGCATGAACTGACGGGCGCGCCTGCCGACGCTGTTCCACACCAGGTCAAACACCACATGTTCGCGCTCGGGCACCACCACGGCGGCAGCCCACAGAATGACCCAGATGTAAAGGATCACCGCCGCTTCATCGGTCCAGGGCAGCGGCTGGTTGAAGCCAAAACGCGCCGTGATCTGGACGATGAAGACGATGAACAGGGTCAGGAAGAGACCGCCGCCAATCGCGTTGGCGGCATGTTTGAACCAGCGGATCATGAAGCCGAGCCTGTTTTAGCGCGTGGCGTTGATGCGCTCAAGCAGGCCCTTGGGCCAGACTTTGGCGTACTCCGAGCTTTGGTAGGTGGCTTGCACCGACTTGCGGAACGCATCCACATCGGGGGTGCTGACCTGCAGGCCTTCTTTCTTGAAGAATTCCACCAGTTGCGCCTCTTCCTTGAGGCGGTTTTCGTTGTTGTAGGCGGCAGCGGCCTGGGCGGCGGCGGTCACCTTCTGCTTTTGCGCAGCCGTCAAGGCGTTGAAACTCTTGTTGGAGATGGCGATAAAAATACCGTCCACCAGGTGGCTGGTGAGCACGATTTGTTTGGTCACCTCGTAGAACTTGGCGGCACGCACCGAGGGCAGCGGGTTGTCCTGGCCGTCGATGGTGCCGGTTTTCAGGCCCAGGTAGACCTCGCCAAACGCCAGCGGTGTGGCAGTGGCACCCAGCGCGTTGCCCAGGAACAGCCATTCCTTGGAGCCGGGCATGCGCAGCTTCACACCCTTGAGGTCAGCCGGGGTCTTGACCGCCTTGGCTTCGCGCAGGTTGACCTGGCGCGTGCCCAGGTAGACGGTGGCCAGGGGGGTGACGTCCATTTTTTCGGACACGGTCTTGAACAGTTCGGCACCGATCGGGCCGTTGAAGATTTTCTGCTGCTGCTCCGGGTCACGCACGATGTAACCGGCGGTGAAGATCGAGAACTCGGGCACCAGCTTGGCGATGTCAAAGGCCGAAATGCTCGACAGCTCCAGGTTGCCACGCGCCATGGCGGCGGGCTCAGTCCCTTGTTTGAACAAGGATGCGTTCAGGTTGATCTGCACGTCGAATTCACCAGGGGCACTTTTTTCCAGCGCGTCCTTGAACACCGTCCACATCTTGGCATGCCAGTCATCGGGCACGGCCGGGGTCGAGATGCGCAGCACGGTTTTGGTCTGTGCCAAGGCCGGCAGGCCAACGGCGCCCAGGGCAGCGGTGGCACCCAGCAGGGTACGGCGGGAAATGTGGCTGTTTGTCATGGTGTTGTCTCCAGTGGTGAGTTAAATGAAATCAAGCGAAGAACCCAGTGCACGATACCCGTCCAGCACGGCCTGCACCTCGGACGGGTCCAGCGGGCATAACGGTGCGCGCATGTTAAGCCAGAGCGCGTCGCCGGTCTGCTCGGCCAGCATCAGCTTGTAAACCCCGACAAAGGGCATGTTGGGCCGCGCGCCCAGCAGTGCCAGCAGCGAGGCGATCAGTTGGGTGTCGGCCGGGGCCACCTGGTCGGGTGACTTCATCACCCGAGCCATCAGGCGCGGCGCCACATTGGCCAGTCCGTTGATGGAGCCTGAGCCACCAGCGCGCATGACTTCGGCCACATGTTGTTCGGCACCGACCAGGATCGACAGCTCCGGGAACGCCTTGGCCAGCGCCAGCGCGTGCGCCAGGTCGCCGCTGCTGTCCTTGAGACCGATCACATGGCCGGGGTGGCGGCACACCAGTTCTGCAATGGCGGTGTGCGAAAAGCCGTAGGTGCTCATCGCCGGGAAGTGGTACAGCAGCAGTTTGAGGCCGTCGTCGCCGATGCCGCGCACCACTTGTGACACGGCTTCGATCACGCCCGCATCGCACGGCTGGTTGAAGTAAAAGGGCGGCATGAACATCTGGCGGTGCACGCCCAGCCGGGCCGCGTGTTGGCCCAGCTCAATCGCATCACCCAGCGCCAGCGCCGTGGTGGTGACGATGATCTGGCTGGCCTGGATGCCGCTGCCCAACATGGATTCCAGCAGGGCTTTGCGTTCAGCGATGGTAAAGGCCGGACCCTCGCCGGTGGTGCCAAACAGCGTGACGCCGTCGCAGCCGTTGTCCAGCATGCACCGGGCATGGGCAATGGCGCGGGAGGTGTCGAGTGCGCCGTCGGCGTGGACGGGCATGAGCAGGGCGGGCCAGAGCCCATGGATGTCAGGATTCAATTGATTTTCCTTGTGGTGGTTGGTGTGTGATGCTGGAAGGCCATTCCTGGCGAACTTGTTCCAGCGGTGTACTCATGACACGGTTGCGGGCACTGTGGATGTGTTCGTCCAGTAACCGGGTGGCTTCTGCGGCATTGCGCTGGAGCAGGGCAGCGATGAAGCTCAGGTGCTCCTGCATGGCGGGAATCAGCCGCGCCGGGGTGATGACGCTGTGTTCCAGCTTGATCAGGCGCACCCGCAGGCTGTTGACCCGGTAGATGTCGGACAGGATGTCATTGCCCAGCGCATCCACCAGGCGGTCATGCAGACCCCAGTCAACGGCCTGCGCATCGTCCAGCAGGCTGACATCACTGGCGGCGTTGTGCCCCGGCGCGCTGGCGCGCCGCAGGATGTCGCGGTGACTGGCCTCGATGGCTTGCAGTTCCTCATCACTGGCGGCGTGGACAAAGTTCAGCACCGCCTCGCGCTCGATCATGCTGCGCACCTGAAACGCGTTGTGGATCAGCTTGAGGTCCACCGGCGCAATCTGCAGGCCACGCTGGGGCACGGTCTTGATCAGTCCGGCGGCTTCCAGCCGGGGAATCATCTCGCGCACGGCACCCAGCGGCATGTCCAGCAGGGTCATCAGTTCGCGCTGCGAGATGAACTGGCCACTGCGGATGCCGCCGCTCAGAATCTGCTGCGTGAAGCCGTGGTAGGCGCGCGCACGCTGGCTGCCAGTGGCTGGTTCGGTCCCGGCACGTTTTCTGGATGCTACTGTTTTCATAGCTTGATGGCCATATTTCATCCGGGCAGAACGCCTTTTTTGAGGATGATGTTGCCGTACAGCCGGGTTTCGCCAGTGGCCACGATGGCAAAGGCCTGACTGGCTCGCTCGTAAAACGCAAACCGCTCCAGTGCGGCGGTGGCCGGGCCGCCATGGCGTTGCAGCACAGCATTGAAATCTGCGACGGCCGGCGGCACCTGGGTGGTATCACCCACCACCTGCATGGTGAGGGCGGCATGGGGCACAAAGCTGTCCAGCGGCAACACTGACAACACCGCATCCAGCACCTGCGACGCCGAGCTGCCAGGCAGGTAGATCAGCCGCCTGGCGTGGGTTGCCGCCGGAAAATTGGCGTCCGCCAGCACCAGCTCGTCACCATGCCCCATGGCAGCCAGGGCGTGTAACAAATCGGGCGAGAGCAGGGGAGAAAGACCTTTGAGCATGGTGGGCTGGCTCCAGAACAAGCTGGGGTAACTACTATGGCATGACTGACATGTTAGCAATAACATCACTGACAACAACCTAGCGTTAACCCGGATAGGGCCGCTTTCTTTTTGACCATCAGCGCATGAAAATCGACACCCACCAACATTACTGGCGCTACCACGCCGCAGACTTTCCCTGGATCAGTGACACCATGCCGGCGCTGCGCCGGGACCACCTGCCGGGTGACAGCCAGCCGGCCATGCAGGTCTGTGGTGTGGACGCCGTGGTGGCGGTGCAGGCGCGTTGCCAGTCGGATGAAACCGACTTTTTGCTGGCGCTGGCCGCGCAGCATCCATACATCGTGGGGGTGGTGGGCTGGGTGGACCTGATGCAGCCGGACCTGGCAGCGCGGCTGGAGGCCTGGGCCGGGCAAAGCGCCTTGTGCGGCTTTCGCCACATCCTGCAGGACGAACCCGATCTGGCGGCGGTGATCGCGGCCACCAGCTTCAACGACAGCTTGCGTCTGCTGCAACAGCGGCAGCTGGTGTATGACGTGTTGGTGTTTGGTCACCAGCTGCCGCTGGCCGTGGCCGTCTGTGCCCGCCATGAGGCCCATTGGCTGGTGCTGGACCATGTGGGCAAACCCGCCGTGCGTGATTGGCTGGCTGATGCCAGCGTCGCACAACGCTGGCGTGCCAGCCTGCGCGAACTGGGGGCCATGCCGCATGTGGTGTGCAAACTCTCTGGCTTGGTGACCGAAGCCGACTGGCAGCATGGCGGCGGTCTGTCAGCGGCTGATGAGGGCGTGATACTGACCTGTTTTGATGAGGCGCTGGCGGTGTTTGGCCCGGATCGGCTGATGTTTGGCTCCGACTGGCCGGTGTGCCAGCTGGCGGCAGCGTATGACGCCGTGGCCGGGCTGGCGCAGCGCTGGGCACAGTCGCGTTTGAGTCGGCCTGAGCAGCAGGCCTTCTGGGCCGGCAATGCCGTGCGCTGTTATGGTTTGCCCGTGCCGACGCCAGCCCAATAAACCCAAGGAGCCCTGATGGATTTGCAACTCAAGGACAAGGTGGCGATCATCACCGGCGGCGCCAGCGGCATTGGCGCGGCTATTTCATTGACGCTGGCGCAGGAGGGCGCGATTCCCGTGGTGCTGGGCAAAGACGCCTTGCCCGAGGACTTTGCCCGCCAGCTGCAGGCGCTGCAGCCACGTTACCGGTTCATCCAGCTGGACCTGACCGATGACGCCGCCTGCGGCCAGGCGGTGGCAGCGATTGACGCAGAGTTTGGACACATTGACGCGCTGGTCAACAACGCCGGTGTCAACGACAACGTGGGGCTGGACGGCGGGCGCGCGGCTTTTGTGGCGTCACTGGAGCGCAACCTGATCCATTACTACGTGATGGCGCACTACTGCGTGCCGCACCTCAAGGCCGCGCGCGGTGCCATTGTCAATATCTCGTCCAAAACGGCGCTCACCGGTCAGGGCCACACCAGTGGTTACTGCGCCGCCAAGGGCGGCCAGTTGTCGCTGACGCGTGAATGGGCGGCGGCCCTGCTGGATGCCGGTGTGCGGGTCAATGCCGTGATTCCGGCTGAAGTGATGACGCCGATGTATGCGCGCTGGCTCGCCAGCCTGGCGCAGCCGCAGGAGAAACTGGCGGCGATCACCCAGAAAATTCCCCTGGGCCAGCGCATGACCACGCCTGAGGAAATCGCCCGCACCGTGGTGTTTCTGCTGTCCCCGGCGTCGGCCCACACCACCGGGCAGTGGATTTTTGTTGACGGCGGCTACACCCATCTGGACCGGGCCTTGTCCTGAGCGCTCGGGTGGACCGACAGGCCGGGCGATAATAGCCGACTGCGCGTTTTCAGCGCGGTCAGCCGCCGCAGGGCTGGCCGCTCCCTTGTTTCACCACTTTGAACCAGAACCTTGATATGACCACGTCTATCGTCAGCGTTGCCGACATTCGCAAGACCTTTCTCGACTTTTTTGCATCCAAGGGCCACACCGTGGTGGCGTCGAGCCCGCTGGTGCCGGGCAATGACCCCACGCTGATGTTCACCAACTCCGGCATGGTGCAGTTCAAGGACGTGTTTCTGGGCACCGACAAACGCAGTTACGTGCGCGCCGCCTCGGTCCAGGCCTGCCTGCGTGCCGGTGGCAAACACAATGACCTGGAAAACGTCGGTTACACCGCGCGCCACCACACCTTCTTTGAGATGTTGGGCAACTGGAGCTTTGGCGACTATTTCAAACGCGACTCGCTCAAATGGGGTTGGGAGCTGCTCACCCAGGTTTACAAGCTGCCGGCTGAAAAATTGACGGCCACCGTCTACATCGACGACCAGGAAGCCTACGACATCTGGACCCAGGAAATTGGTCTGCCGCCCGAGCGTGTGATCCGCATCGGCGACAACAAGGGCAAGAAATACGCCTCGGACAATTTCTGGATGATGGCCGACACCGGCCCCTGCGGCCCCTGCTCGGAAATCTTTTACGACCATGGCCCGGAAATCGCTGGCGGTCCCCCGGGCAGCCCGGACGAAGACGGTGACCGCTTCATCGAAATCTGGAACCACGTGTTCATGCAGTTTGACATGCAGCCTGACGGCAGCCTGATCAAGCTGCCGGCACCTTGCGTTGACACGGGCATGGGGCTGGAGCGCCTGGCCGCCATCCTGCAGCATGTGCACAGCAACTACGAGATCGATATTTTTGACACGCTGATCAAAGCGGCGGCCCGTGAAACCGGCTGCGCCGATCTGGCCAACAATTCCCTCAAGGTGATTGCCGACCACATCCGCGCCACCGCCTTTTTGGTCAGTGACGGTGTGTTGCCCAGCAACGAGGGCCGCGGCTACGTGCAGCGCCGCATCATCCGCCGCGCCATCCGCCACGGCTACAAGCTGGGCCAGAAAACGCCGTTTTTCCACAAGCTGGTGCCCGATCTGGTGGCCGTCATGGGCGCGGCCTATCCCAACCTGGCGGCCCAGGCGGACCGCATCATCGAAGCGCTGCAGGTCGAGGAGGAGCGTTTTTATGAAACGCTGGAAATCGGCATGTCCATCCTGGACGAAGCGCTGGCCGATGGCGTCAAGGTGCTGCCGGGAGACGTGGCGTTCAAGCTGCACGACACCTACGGCTTTCCGCTGGACCTGACCAATGACGTTTGCCGCGAGCGTGGTGTCACGGTGGACGAGGCCGGCTTCCATGCGGCCATGGAGCACCAGAAGGCCCTGGGCCGTGCCGCCGGCAAGTTCAAGATGGACAAGGTGCTGGACTACACCGGCAAGGGCAATGAATTTGTCGGTTATGAGCACCTGACCAGCACCACCGAGGTGGTGGCAATTTATGTGGATGGTGTCAGTGTGGACACGCTCCAGCAAGGCCAGCACGGCGTGCTGGTGCTGGGCACCACCCCGTTCTACAGCGAAAGCGGCGGCCAGGTGGGTGATGCCGGCGCCATCTTTTCGGACCACGCGCTGTTTGACGTGGTTGATACGCAGAAGATCAAGGCCGATGTGTTTGGCCACCACGGCCAGCTGACCACCGGCACGCTCAAGGTGGGGGATGGGGTCACCGCCCATGTCAACTCGGCCTTGCGCGCCGCCACCCAGCGCAACCACTCGGTCACCCACCTGATGCACAAGGCCCTGCGGGAGGTGCTGGGAGGCCATGTGCAGCAAAAGGGCTCGTTGGTCAATGCCGAACGCACCCGTTTTGACTTTGCCCACAATGCCCCGGTGACCGAAGCCCAGATCCATGAGATTGAAGCCCGGGTCAATGCCGAAATCCTGGCCAATGCCGCCACCCAGGCGCGGGTCATGGACATCGAGTCGGCGCAAAAAACCGGCGCCATGATGTTGTTTGGCGAAAAATATGGCGAGTCGGTGCGGGTGCTGGACATCGGCGGCAGCCGCGAGCTGTGCGGTGGCACCCATGTGGCGCGCACCGGTGACATCGGCCTGTTCAAGGTGGTGGCCGAGAGTGGTGTGGCCTCGGGTGTGCGCCGCATTGAAGCCGTCACCGGTGAAAACGCGCTGGTGTATCTGCAACATCTGGAAGAAACCGTCGGCGCCAGCGCCAGTCTGCTGAAAACGCCGGTCGCCGAAGTGAACGACCGCTTGTTGACGGTGCTCGACCACGTCAAGGCGCTGGAAAAGGAAGTGGCTGCCCTCAAAGGCAAGCTGGCTTCGGTCCAAGGGGACGAACTGGTGAACCAGGCGCAGGACATCAACGGCACCAAGCTGCTGGTGGCGCGCCTGGAAGGGGCCGACGTGCGGACCCTGCGCGAGACCATGGACAAGCTCAAGGACAAACTCAAGACCGCAGTGATCGTGCTGGGGGTGGTGGACGGCGCCAAGGTGCAGATTGCCGTTGGCGTCACCGCCGACACCACGGCCAAGGTCAAGGCCGGTGAGCTGGTCAACTTCGTGGCGGCGCAGCTGGGCGGCAAGGGCGGCGGCAAGGCTGACATGGCCATGGCCGGCGGCACCGAGCCGGGCAAGTTGCCAGAAGCTCTGGCCAGTGTGGCGGCCTGGGTTTCTCCAAAACTCTGATTGCTATTAAATATATAGCTACTGACGCTTTGTTTATCTGGGCTAGAGGTCAATTTCTTGCATAAAACCGGGGTGATTCTGGGGCTGAGCCTGGTTTTGGCCGGGCCGCTGCGGGCGGCGCCTGGTTATGACGTGCAGCCCTGGCGCGCCAGTCAGCCGCAACCCGGCCTGGCGCTGGCTGACCTGCAGGGCCAAGTCTGGCGGCTGGAGGCGCTCAAAGGCCGGGTCGTGCTGGTCAATTTCTGGGCCAGCTGGTGTCCGCCCTGTCTGGCGGAGATGCCGTCGCTGCAAACCTTGAGTGAGGTGTACGGCCCCGACAAACTGGTGGTGCTGGCTGTCAACTTCAAGCAGTCGCGGCCTAGCATCGAGCAGTTTGTGCAGAAAACCGCGCTGCAATTGCCGGTGTTACCCGACCCTCAGGGGCAACTGGCCCGCCAGTGGGGCGTCAAGGTGTTCCCGACCACCATCTTGATCGACGCCCGGGGCCAGGTGCGTGCTGTGGTGCGTGGTGAGGTGGACTGGACCAGCGCCGGGGCCGAGCGCCTGCTGGCGCCTTTGTTTTAACCAATCAGGCGGCCATCCACGGCCATCATGCTCTGGGTCACGTAGGTGCTGCTGCGGCGCTGGGCGTTGAAACTGATGCGAAAGCCGCCGATGTCCAGACTGGTCCGCTGCTGGAATGCCGCCAGCACGCTGGGGCGGGTCAGGGCGCCGTCCACACCGGCGAGCACCTCGTAGGTGTAGCGGGCAGCAATGAAGCCGGCCAGGCTCAATGACGTGGGTTGTTCATCAAACAGGCGGGCCATGATCTCGCGGTAGCTGCGGGTGATGGGCAGGCTGGTGTTGGCCATGGGCACCGGCTGGGTGGCAATCACCGGTGTGCCGCGCACCATGTCCAGCTGCCGCAGGGTTTGCAGGTTGACGTCTGCCAGCGCAATGACGTAGCGCTGACGGCTTTGTTTTTGCAGGCCTTGCGCCAGCTCGGCCAGCTCGGGCGTGCCGCCGATGAACAGCAGCACGGCGGGGGTGGCTGGGGTCATCTTCTGGCCCAGCTGGCGCAGATCATCACCGCCGCGGAACGTTTGCAGCCTGATCTGCAGATTGACCGCAATCCGGTCCAGTTCGGCGTGATAGGTGTCAAAGTCCTGGGCGCTGCCATAGATCACGCCCAGTTCCCGCATGTTCATGACCGACGCTGATTTGAGCGCGTAGGCAATCTGTTCCTGCCGCGCGGCAAAGATCGGGAAGGTTTTTTCTCCAATCTCCTGGCTGGAGTTCTGCAGCCAGGGCGCCGCGTGGGCAAAGTTGAGCCCCCCTTGCCTGGACAGTGTCACGATCTGGCTGGCGACCCGGTCACCCACACTGCCGGACAACACCACACAGGACGGGTTGTCCCGGGCCGCGTCCAGCGCCCGGCCCAGGCTGGCGGCGGTGCCGTCGGTTTCCAGCACCAGATGTTCGACCCGCCTGCCGTGCAGGCCGCCACGCAGGTTGATGTCGGCCCAGGCCGCGCGTGAGCCAATCAGGAAGTCTTTGGAAACGTCCTGTTGCGCCTGCGAAAAATCCACGATCTGGGCGACGCTGATACTGCGGCTGGCGAGCTGGCTGGCCGTCTGTGCCCAGGCCGGCACCACACCCGAGGCGGCCAGCAGTCCGGCGCCGCGCAGCAACAGACGGCGATGGCAAACGGGTTCTGGCGCAGGGAGGGTGGTTTTCTGGCGATTCACGGTCTGGTTCACGGTAATAGGAGGTGGGCGACTGTCTGTGGAACTGTAGGGCGCGCGCGTGTCAGTCTGATGACAATCAACCTTGATCCAGGTTAAATAGTTCTGACCGATTGAGATATGTCAGGGGATTGTTGAGCGGGTGTTTTAGACTCTCCCCCTTTTACTGCTCCCTATTTCTCAAGGCGACCCATGAGTGCATTTCTGAATGAAACCGTTTTAAGCGTTCACCACTGGACGGATCGGCTGTTTAGCTTCACCACCACGCGTGACCCGGCTTTGCGGTTTTCCAATGGTCACTTCACCATGATTGGCCTGCGTGTGGACGGCAAGCCGCTGTTGCGCGCCTACAGCATTGTCAGTGCCAATTACGAAGAGCACCTTGAGTTCCTGAGCATCAAGGTGCAGGACGGTCCCCTCACCTCCAAACTGCAGCACATCCAGGTGGGCGACAAGATTGTGGTGGGCAAGAAGCCCACCGGCACGTTGCTGATCGACTACCTGCTGCCTGGCAAGAACCTGTACCTGTTTGGCACCGGCACCGGTCTGGCCCCGTTCATGAGCATCGTGCGTGACCCGGCCACCTATGAAAAGTTTGAGAAAGTCATCCTGGTGCACGGTGTGCGCCAGGTGACCGAGCTGGCCTACCATGACTATCTGACCCATGAGCTGCCCGATCACGAATTCCTTGGCGAGATGGTCAGTGCTCAAATGTTGTATTACCCCACGGTGACCCGTGAACCTTACAAGAATCAGGGCCGTATCACCGACTTGATCGAAACCGGCAAGCTGCAGGCGGATCTGGGCCTGCCCAAGTTTGACCCTGCCACCGACCGCGCCATGATGTGCGGCAGCCCGGGGCTGCTGCGTGATCTGAAGGCGATTCTGGAAAAACGTGGCTTCCTTGAGGGCAACACCACCAAGCAGGGCGACTTTGTGGTCGAGCGCGCCTTCGTCGAGCAATAAACATGGGGCATCACGATCTTTATGCCATTGGTAATGCCCTGGTAGATTCGGAATACGAAGTCAGCGACGCCCAACTGCAAGCCGCCGGCGTTGAAAAGCGCCACATGACCCTGATCGACGCGCAGCGACGCGCCGAATTGCTGCACCACGTGCAGGGCGCCCATGCACGGCGCACCGGTGGCGGTTCGGCCGGCAACACCGTGGTGGCGCTGGCGCAGCTGGGCGGGCGGGCGTTTTACTCCTGCCGGGTGGCTGATGACGAGCTGGGCCAGTTCTACACCCAGGACCTGCTGTCACATGGCGTGGCCACCAACCTGACCCACACCCGCGCACCGCAGGGCCAGACTGGCAGCTGTATGGTGATGGTGACGCCGGACGCCGAGCGCAGCATGAGCACCTTCCTGGGGGCAACCGCCGAGATTGACGCCACGGCGCTGCACCCGCATGACATTGCCAAGTCCAAGGTCTATTACATGGAAGGCTATCTGGCGGCCTCTCCGACCGGGTTGGATGCCGCCTTGCAGGGGCGTGCGCTGGCCCGCGCAGCCGGGGTGGCGCTGGCCACCACGCTCAGCGACATGAGCATGATCAACTTCTGCCGCCCGGGCCTGGAAGCCATGGTGGGCAGCCCCGAGACGGGCACGCTGGATTACCTGTTCTGCAATGAAGAGGAGGCCCAGGTCTGGTGTGGCAGCCAGGATCTGGCGCTGATCTGCCAGCAGCTCAGCCAGCGCGCCCGCGTGGTGTGCCTGACGCGCAGCGCCAAGGGCTGTGTGGTGCTGGAAGGCGCCCAGCAGATCGAGGTGCCCGCTGCCCAGGTCAAGGCGATTGACACCAATGGGGCCGGGGACATGTTTGCCGGAGCCTTTTTGTACGCCGTCACGCACGGGCACAACCTTGCCCAAGCCGCCTGGCTGGCCAACCAGTGCGCTGGGCAGGTGGTGGCCCAGTATGGCAACCGGCTCGGTCAGGGTGCGGTTGACCAGCTCAAGGCCGAATTTGAACGGTATCTGGCGGCAGTCTGAGCCGCTCGCCAGGGCGTTTGGCCTGATCGGCGACTGAACGCTGCCCCCGGGTTTTGGGGGGCAGTGATAATCCGGCTCCCCTCCAATGCTCGGCACCTTGACCTGCCGGGCTTGGTATCTTTTCTTAATTCCGGAGCTCTTTTCATGACCACCGTTCAGGCATTGGCACGTCGCCAATTTATCCATCAAACGTCGCTGGCTTTGACCGCTTGCGCCTTTCCTGCAATCAGTTTGGCGCAATCGGCGGTGCCCGCCATGCGCCAGTTCAACCCGCAGCCCGGCCAATGGCGCAGTTTTGAACTCGTCACCCGGGTCGATCTGCCCAGAACGCAGGGGCTGACCAAGGTCTGGCTGCCGGTTCCCAGCGTGGATACCGACTGGCAAAAGTCACTGGAGAGCAGCTTTGTCTCCAACGGCCAGGCTCGGCTGACCAGTGACGGCCAACATGGCGCCCGTATGTTGTATGTGGAGTTTGCCGAGTCTGTGACCCAGCCCTACGTTGAACTCACCAGCCGCATTCAAACCCGCAATCGTGCCGTGAACTGGGCACAAAAACAGCTTGTGTCTGAAGATGCTTCCAACCTGCAGGCCAGCCTGCGGGCTACGACGCTGTTGCCCACCGATGGCATTGTGCGCAAGACTGCGGTCGAGGCGATCAAAGGCGCCCGTACCGATGTCGAGAAAGCGCAAAAGCTGTACGACTGGATCGTGACCAACACCTACCGCGAACCCAAGACCCGGGGGTGTGGAGAAGGTGATATCAAGACCATGCTGGAAACCGGCAACCTGGGTGGCAAATGTGCGGATCTGAACGCGCTGTTTGTTGGCCTGTGCCGTGCGGTGGGGTTGCCCGCGCGTGATGTGTATGGCTTGCGCCTGGTGCCCAGTGCGTTTGGCTACAAGGAGCTCGGTGGCAACCCGGCCAAGCTGTCGGGCGCCCAACACTGCCGAGCCGAGGTGTATCTCCAGGGGTATGGCTGGGTGGCGATGGATCCGGCCGATGTGGCCAAGGTCATGCGCCAGGAAACCCCCGAGTGGATCAAAACGGTCCAGCACCCGCTGGTGTCGCCAGTGAACAAGGCGCTTTTTGGTGGCTGGGAAGGCAATTGGGTGGCGTTGAATACCGCGCATGATGTGACGCTGCCCAACAGCAAGGGTGACAAACTGGGTTTCTTCATGTACCCGGTGGCCGAAAACGCAGCGGGTCGGCTGGATTCGTATTCCCCCGACAGTTTCAAATACCAGATCCAGGCCCGGGAACTTCTGGGCTGAAGTGGTCTCTGATCCGGGAGGCAGATTGAACGATGTGAGTCCATGGCGCTTTATTCACATTTGACTTATTTAATGGGTTATTAGGGAAAACAGCGTGACGATTTGGGAGCGCACAGTTCATAATGCTGCCCGCAGCTGCAGTTCAGGTGTGACAGCCGCAGTTCATTTCAACTACTTAGGAAACAAATCGATGACAAACCGTCGCGTATTCATTTTGCAATCAGTTATTGGTACCAGTGCTTTGGCTTCTGGCATGGCGATGGCCGCTGCTCCTCTGGTAGCTGAGTCCGACGCTGCAGCCAAGGGTTTGGGCTACGCTGCTGATACCACCAAGGTTGACGCCAAGAAATTCCCCAAGCACACCAATGAGCAATCGTGCACCAACTGTGCCCTGTATCAAGGCAAGGCCGGTGCCGCTTCTGGCGGTTGCCCGCTGTTTGCCGGCAAGGAAGTCACCGCCAAGGGTTGGTGCAGCGCCTACGCCAAGAAGGCCTGATTGTTGTCTTTCGTTCCTGCCGGCAGCCAGTCAGTGATTGCCGCGGGGATTCAAAGCCCACCTGATGGTGGGCTTTGTTTTTGGTATCAGAAACTCCCGATAATCAGGGCATGAACCCAACACTGAACGCTGACTCGGCCGAACTGGCCAAATTTTCAGACTTGGCCCACCGCTGGTGGGACGCCGATGGCGAATTTCGCCCGCTGCATCAAATCAACCCCCTGCGTCTGGGCTGGATCAACAGCCTGTGCCCCCTCCATGGCTTGAACGCGCTGGATGTCGGCTGCGGCGGCGGCATCCTGACGGACTCGCTGGCGCGTTCCGGTGCGACCGCAACTGGCATCGACCTGTCCACCAAGGCACTGCGTATCGCCCAGTTGCATGCCCTGGATGCGCAAACCAGCAACGTGCAATACCGCGAAATTGCCGTCGAAGCCATGGCTGTCGAGCAGCCTGCCAGCTTTGATGTCGTGACCTGCATGGAGATGTTGGAACACGTTCCCGACCCGGCCTCTGTGGTGCGGGCCTGTGCCACCCTGGCCAAACCGGGTGGCTGGGTGTTCTTTTCCACCCTCAACCGCAATCCCAAGTCATTCATGCAGGCCATTGTTGGTGCGGAGTATCTGCTCAACATGCTGCCGCGTGGCACCCATGAGTTTGCGAAGATGATTCGCCCCAGCGAACTGGCCGGTTTTTGCCGTGCTGCCGGGCTGACCGTGCTGCAAACCCGAGGCCTGTCATTCAATCCGTTGACCCAGCGTTACTGGCTCAATGACGACACCAGCGTCAATTACCTGCTGGCCACGCAAAAGCCGGCAGACCAGCCGTTGTGACCAGCGTCGCTCACCGGTTCACCGATGTGCAGGCCGTGCTGTTTGATCTGGACGGCACCCTGATCGACAGTGCGCCCGACCTTGGCGCGGCTGCTGATGCCATGCGTGTGGCCCGTGGCATGCCTTCGCTGCCGCTGGCCAGCTACCGGGCCATGGCCGGAGCCGGGGCCAGGGGATTGCTGGGCGTGGCGTTTGGCTTGGGACCAGAGCATCCCGATTTTGATGCCCTGCGCGAAGAGTTTTTTGTCAACTACGAGCGCTGTCTGACCCAGCGCACCCAGGTGTTTCCAGGTGTTCCCGAATTGGTTGACGCACTTGCGGCACGTTGCCTGTCATGGGGTGTGGTTACCAACAAATCCAGTCGCTTCACAGTGCCGCTGACCCATGCCATGCCACTGTTTGCTACCGCTGGTACCATCGTCTGCGGGGACACCACGCCCCATTCCAAGCCACATCCGATGCCTTTGCTTGAAGCTGCCAAACGCCTGGGCGTGTCACCCGAGCGTTGTGTGTATGTGGGTGACGATGAGCGCGATATCGTGGCCGGCTTGGCCGCCGGCATGGGCACTGTGGCGGTGACATACGGTTATCTGGGGCAAAAAGTGGACACCACGCAGTGGGGAGCCCACGCGTCAATTAATTCTGCGGGCGAGCTCTTGCAATTGATCAGCACGCCCTAAAATACCCTCCCAAGGGGCTGCACTGGTTTCGACGTGGGTACGGAATCGCTGTGGTGCATGTCGAGCTGAATGCGCTCGTAAAACAGATTCAAAAAAACTAACTGCAAACGACGAACGTTTCGCACTCGCTGCTTAATAACCAGTGAGCCTTACAACAGCAGGCCGATGGGCTGGGCAAGGGTGGTTTGATCGCAAGGTCAGATCGTCCAGGCTGTAAGGTCATTCACATCGGCTGGCTCTGAACCGGGTACCTTGGTTCGGAGCAAGAAAATAGGGTGCTGGCGACTGTGAAAGCGTGTGGCTGCGCGTTCACAAGGGCGAGACTCAAATCAGACCACTAAACATGTAGATCTGCTCGAAGATGGCTTGCGGACGCGGGTTCAAATCCCGCCAGCTCCACCACT
>NZ_JAQTWM010000120.1 GCF_028689305.1 Rhodoferax sp.
TAACCAGGGATGAACAATCAGTGCTGCCTAGGAAATGAGTTCCACATCAGTCTGAGCACCAAGTTCATCGGCAAAGGTGTCTTTCACCCTGAGAATGTCTGGCAACACTTTCTCAAAGGCTGGAATCAATGCGGGATCAAAATGACGGCCTTTTTCGCTGGTCATGTACTTGACAGCGTCCTCGGTTGAAAAAGCCGCTTTGTACGGACGAACCGAAATGAGGGCGTCAAAGACGTCCGCCACGGCGACAATGCGTCCCACCAGGGGAATAGCGTCCCCCTTGAGTCCACCAGGATAACCCGAACCATCCCAGCGTTCATGATGGGTGAGCGCAATCTGGCGTGCGGTTCTGAGCAATTCATCGTCATGGGTTCCAATAATGTCGGCCCCCATCAGGGGATGCTGCTTCATCAGCGTCCACTCGGCAGCATCAAGCTTGCCGGGTTTGAGCAGCACGCTGTCGGGTATGCCGATCTTGCCAATGTCGTGCATCGGCGCTGTTTGCAGCAAGACATCCTGGGCTGACGAACCCAGGCCAATCGCATCGGCAATCAACTGGGAATAATGCGCCATGCGAATCACATGGTTACCCGTTTCATTGTCCTTGAATTCTGCCGCCCGGCCGAGTCGGCGAATGATTTGCTGGCGCGACACCAGCAGGTCCCTGGTTCGCTGATCCACCATGCGTTCGAGCTCACGAGACTGATCGTAGAGGGCCAAATGGGTGTGCACCCGCGCTTTGACAACCGGCGGGCTGAATGGTTTGGTGATGTAGTCCACCGCACCAATTTCCAGGCCCAACCGTTCATCTTCCACCGCGCTCATAGCAGTCACGAAGATAACCGGGATCTTGCGTCGGTCAGGATTGGCCTTGAGCCGTCTGCAGACCTCGTGACCGCTCAAGCCAGGCATCATCACATCGAGCAGGATCAGATCAGGCGGTTCTTCGGAGTAGACAATTTTGATGGCTTTCTCACCATTGGACGCGACCTTGATGTCATAACTCTCATCCAAAATGACCACCAGGAGCTCTATGTTCTCAGGAACATCATCGGCAATCAAAATCGTCTGACGTTGGCGCAAATCGGACATGGGGGTGCTCCTCAGGTAGATCCAAATTTCACAGACTGATATCCAGTTGTTTGGCCAGGATTCCCAGGTCCTGAATGGCTGCGTCGTAATGATATTGTGCTGCATGACGGGCCACGGTACGCGCCATATCCGCGCCATGGTGACCAGCCAGGAGTCGGGACAACTCCGCAGCATTTCGACTGGCCTTGGCATCGTCGTTTTGAAGCTCCGCCGACAGGCGACGCATCAGCGACTCAAGCGCCAGATGGTCAATGGCCGAGGCATTTGGCGATGCATCGCCTGCGCTTGGCTGCGCGGCCCTGCCCGGCATGGACAGAATATCGTTCAAGCAACGCTCCCAACTGGCCAGAGCCTCGTGCAACTCTGGTTTCATTGCGTCCAGGTGGTATTCCAGGTGACGGCTTGCTGCCGCCAACTGGTCTGCACCGATATTGGCAGCAAGCCCTTTCAAGTTGTGAACGATGCGATGGGCTTCCTCTTGGTCGCCGCCCTCCAGTGCCTGTCGCAGGCGCTGTGGGGCATCAGCCTCGCGGTCACAAAATCGGCTAAACAGTCGCTGATAAAGCGCCTGATCACCCCCCATACGCTGCAGCGCCGTTTCTTTGTCAAGAACCTTGAAGGGACTGGCCTCGTTAGCTGCTACCGCCTGGACATCTTCAGTAGGCAAAGGCACGCTGAGGAGAGTTGGAAACACCTGACCAGGAGCCAACCAACGCGTCAGGGTGGCATAAAAGGCGTGGATATCAACAGGCTTGGCCAGGTAGTCATTCATGCCGGCCTGAAGACACTTTTCGCGCTCACCGGCCAGCGCGTTGGCTGTCATGGCAACAATGACCGTTTGCGCGAATCGCTCATCCTGACGGATCAGACGAGTGGCTTCCAGACCATCCATGACCGGCATCTGGCAATCCATGAAAATCAGTGCATAGTCCCCGCACAAAACCCTGTCCAGCGCCTCGCTGCCATTGGCGGCTACATCCGGCCTGATACCTACGTTCTGCAGCAACTCGACCGCCAGTTCCTGGTTGGTCTCGTTGTCTTCCACCAGCAGCACACGTTTGCCTTCCAGGACGGCCCTGATGTTGGCGAGTTCATAGCGCGGTGGAATCAGGTGGTCAGCATCGATCCGCAAGGGTTGCCGGTGGCAAGCGGTGACAATGGCATCCAGCAGCGTCGACGCGGTGGCGGGTTTGTCCAGAAGGCCATCCACCGGCGTCGTTCCCAGCGCCATGGCAAGATTGTCCCGGTCGTGCGCCGTGGCAAGAAGGCACAAAGGGCGATGATCGCCGAATTCGAGGTGTACCTTTCGCAGAGTCTCAACCCCATCCAAAATGGGCATTTTCCAGTCAATCAACATCAATTGGTAGGGACTGCCCGCCTGCTCTGCCCGACCGAGCTCGGTCAGCGCCGCTGCTCCGCTGGCAACGGCTAACGCCACAAAACCCAGTGAGGTCAACATCTGCACGAACACTTCACGCGCCGCAGCGTTGTCATCAACCACCAGAATCGACATGCCACGAATATCCAACAGATAACGCGGCGCCTGAGTTGGCGGGGTGGGGTTATCTGCCAATCCGAAAACAGCCGTGAAATGGAAACAACTTCCCTCCCCCGGTTGGCTGGAAACGCCTATTTCCCCACCCATGAGTTCAACAATGCGTTTACTGATACTCAAGCCCAGACCCGTGCCACCAAAACGTCTTGTGGTGGAGCTGTCGGCCTGGGAAAACGCGTCAAATATTCGTACCATGGCTTCTTCAGACAAGCCGATGCCAGTGTCACAAACCTCGAAGCGAAGCATGGTTTCAGCATCCTGCCTTGCCACACAAGAAACAGACAGAGTGATTTCCCCCTGTTCCGTGAACTTCACTGCGTTGCTGATCAAATTGGTCAGTACCTGCCCCAGACGCAAAGGATCACCCATCAAATCGTCAGGTACGTCACTGGCCACATTCAGCAGCAGCTCAAGCCCCTTGTTTCGAGCGCTGATGGCAGCCAGATCCGCCACTTGGCCGAGTACATTTTCCAGTTTGAAAGTGATGCTCTCGACGTTGAGCTTACCCGCTTCGATTTTGGAAAAGTCCAGAATATCATTGATCAGGGCCAGCAAACCATTGGCCGCCGAATGCACCTTGTTCAGGTAGTTGCGCTGACGCGCGGTGAGCTCGGTCTGCAGTGCCAGTTGGGTCATGCCGATCACGGCATTCATCGGGGTACGGATTTCATGGCTCATATTGGCAAGAAACTCTGCCTTGGCTGATGACGCTGCTTCGGCCTGAGCTCGGGCCTCACGCGCAGCACGCTCGGCAGACTTGAGACCGGTAACATCGACAATCATGCCGATCAGACCGCCAGGCGCCCCGTCAGCACTGCGAAAACCCGTTACTGAATAAAGTGCATCGTGCATTTGTCCGTCGGCAAAATGAAAGGATTCATCCCGTGACACCCGACTGCAGTCACGAATCACGTCCTCGTCCTCTTTCTGGTAGGCCAGCCGATCTTGCTCAGGAAGATAGGCCAGATCAGACACTCGCTTACCAATAAATTGCTGGCGACTGATACCAAAGGTGGCCTCATAAGCCTGATTGCACCCGATAAACCTCGAATCAGCGCCTTTGTAAAAGATCGGGTTGGGAATGATGTCAAGCAAAGCCTCGATGAAGGCCACTTGGTGTGCCAGCGTACGGGTACGCTCCTGTACCTTGGCTTCAAGTTGTTCGTTGGCTTGTTCCTGTGAAGTGCTGGAAGCCAGCAGACGCTGGCGCATGGTTTCCTGCGCCTGGGCTAGCTGCGCCACCTCACGCCATGGTGCAGTCAATGGCCCCTGCGCTACCGGGGCCGCCAAATCCATACGGCCAATACGCTCACTTTCCTGGGTGAGTTCCTCCAGAGGTCTGGCAAACCGCCTGGCCACCTGAACTGCTACCAGAGAGCCAGCCGCCAACGACAGGGCCGTGATCAGCAACAACAACAAAAAGTCACCGGAACGCCCGGGCACAAATTCACTTTCCGGTGCAAACACTGCCAGCCAGACCTGACGTTGCCCCATTGTGGTGGCCTGGAACAAGCTGAACCAGCTTTCCTTTTCATGCTCAAAAACCGTGATATCCGCCTTTGGACGCCCCTGCGCACTCCAGTTGGCATAACCGACTGCAACCCCGGTCAAACCCACTTCCGAAGCGGTTTTCAGAACCGCCGCTTTCAACTGCTCGTCACTGGTAAGTTCCGGTGCGTGGGGCAGCGCAAGCAGTGCGCCAGTATCGGTCATCAGGGTCGCAACACCCCGGCTTCCAAGCTGCAAGCCGGCAGTGAAGCGGGACAGGTCAAGCAATTTGACGTCGTGCCCGATCACGTAGCGGCTGCCGTCCTTGCCGGTCCAGCGCATGGACGCAGTAACACCAGGCTCCCTGGTCGTAAAAAATATATACGGTTCGGTCCAGTAAACCGCGTCGTCCCTGGCCAGCGCCATCGCACCTTGAAACCAGGGGCGCTGGCGTGTGTCATAGTCCAGCTCGCGCATTTCGCTTTTTTCCAGAACACGGTCAGCGCTCCAGGTCAACCAGTAGGTTTGACGGCCCCACTCGGCTGGATTGCTCAAACGATTGATCCACTTGCCATCATCCGTGTGAAGCAGCAGGATTTCGCGGCCGGACTCATGTGAAAAATTCACTGAGGATATTTCGTTATGACTGCTGATGATGGGAAAAAAGAATTCGTTGAAACGCGCCAACTGCTTGTGGTCCAGATCACCGTTCATACCCCAGCCCCAACTACTGCGAAGGGTCACTTCCACGGATTCAAACAACCGCTGGATTCGGGCCTCCACCTGCTGGGAAACAAGGCCCATTTCCGCATATGCCAGACCGTTGACGGTGGGGCGAACAATCAGCCGGTAACTTCCGAAAGCAAAAACCGCCAGGGACAGCAGAATCAGGCCGCTGGTGCGAACAACAAGGCTGGTGCCAAAAGTTCTTCTCATTCCCTGTCCCCCGTGATCATGCAAGTCTGATCTCGCATATTACATCCCGCTTGGCAAAAGAATGAACGCTGGTCCAGCTTGGCATGACACCGCCACCGCAGGCGGACAGAGGCGACCATGTCATGCTCAAACTTTATGGACAGTTCTGGTGACTACCCGTGCCACAAACCTCTCAAGCCGGTAGACGTCGAGGTTTCAAGCTTTGCCTATCTTCAAATAGGCAACAGAGGCTCCCGAAGGCAAGGAGGTATTCGTCTTGGCGGGTGAGATCCGCCTGGGTAAAGACCACCTGTGTGTGGCGCTGATCAGCGTTCCGCAAGAAGCACAGAGGCTTCAGCGTGGGAGTTCCAGCGCGGGCTGATCTGTCGATGAAGAGAAACGCACCAGATCACTCTTGGTTGTTTTGACGCGAGCCGGGCCGGGCAATCTGCTTGAAGCGGATTTTGCGGTCCAGTTCAATCGCGTCTTTTTTCAGCTGCCGTTGCGCGTCGAGTGTCTGGCCCTCCGCCAGCCACTGGGCGAATTCTTCCGGGGTTTCCAGCGTCATGCGTCCCAGCACGCCCGAGCGGAAGTCATGAATCACAATTTCAGCCGCTTTCTGCCAGTTGACCTGTTTGCCACCCTGCAAGGCGCCGCGCTGGCGGCCAATGGCTTCGAGCAATTGTTCGTCGCTCAGGGCAGCAACACCTGCCAGCTTGTAACGCACCTCCAGCAAAGCCGGGTAATGCTGGCGCAGGTAGTCCAGCAGTTCCAGCGCCACCTCCTGCTCGTCAAACGCGTTGCGCCCGACCGCGCCGCTGGCTGCCAGGTTGTAACCACTCTTGGCCACGATGATGCGCGGCCACAACACGCCAGGGGTGTCGTACAGATAAAAATCCGGCGCCACGGCAATGCGTTGCTCCAGCTTGGTGACGCCGGCTTCATCGCCGGTTTTGGCGGCGCGTTTGCCGGCCAGCGTGTTGATCAGGGTCGATTTGCCCACATTGGGAATGCCGCATATCAGCACCCGCATCGGTTTGGCCATGCCTCCGCGGTTGGGGGCGAGTTCATGGCAGGCCGCCACCAGCGCCTTGGCTGGTGCCGTCATGCTGGCGTCCAGCGGCAGGGCGCGGGTGCCGGGCAAGGCGTTGTAATGCGCCAGCCACAAGGCGGTACGCTGCGGGTCGGCCAGATCCTGCTTGTTCAACACCTTGAGTGCGGGCTTGCCCTCTGTCAGCTTGGCCAGCATCGGGTTGGCGCTTGAACCGGGCAGCCGCGCGTCCAGCAGTTCAATCACCACGTCGATGGCCTTGATGCGCTCGGCAATGGCCTTTTGCGTCAGATGCATGTGGCCGGGAAACCATTGGATCATTGCCATGTTTTATAAATCCAGTGCAGGCCGCAAGGCCGAGGGCCGGACATAACGCCAACGTCCGACAAAACAGGCCAGACAAGCCGACACCACCCCCGCCAGGGCCAGCAGTTGCAGCGGGTGCTGCCAGTCGCCCTCAAAGGCGCCAAACAGCGTCGCCTTGAGTGCCCTGACCACCCAGGTGATCGGCAAATAGGGGCTGATCTGCGCAAACAGGCCACCGCTGAGTTCCACCGGCAAGATGCCCCCCGAAGAGGACAGCTGCACTGCCAGGAACACCAGCGCCAGGGCCTTGCCGGCATCTCCCAACGCCCGGGTCAGCGCAAACACGATCAACAAAAAGGTGATTGCCGCTGCACACAGCGTCAGCGCCAGAGCCCCGACTTGGACCGCACGCACATTCAACAACCACACCACGACCACCCAGACCAGCAAGGCCTGCAACAAGACGATGCCCGACGGAATGACCATTTTCCCGGCCATTTTGGCCCAGGCAGAAGCCTTGGCCGCCGTGCGCGCCAGTGTCCGCATATGGATCAGGAACGCAGCCAGACTGGCACCCAGCCACAGGGCGCCAGGAATGATGTTGGGGGCAAAGCCGCTGCCATTGTTCTGCACCGGGGCGTCCACTTCGATGGTCGGCTGCACCGAGGTGGCCAGGCCTTGCGCGTTGCCCTCGATTTTTTTCACGGAGGCCGGCAAGGCGCCTTCCAGCAGATCCAGCCCACCGGCCAGATGCTGGGCCCCCTGCGTGACTTTCTGCGTGCCCCCTTTGAGCGCCAGGGCACCACCGCTCAGGCTGGCAGAACTGCGCGTCAGCTCATCGAGCCGGGCGTCGTCAGGCAACTGGGTCACCATGCTGCGCAAACCGCTATTCAAGCTGCGCAGGCCAGTGGTCAGGCTGCTGACGCCGGTGTGGAGCTGGGTCGCCCCTTCGGTCAGTTTTTGCTGAGCGACACCGGCGTTGCGCAGACCACTTTCCAGCGTGCTGGTGCCCTCACCCAGCTGATCCAGCCCTTCCTTGATCCGCGTAGCCACAAACACACTGCCGTCCGCCTCCTCCCGAAAGCCGTTGACACCGGACTGCAGGCGCTGGGCACCTTGCTGCAGTTGGACCAGGCCGCGCCCGAATTCTTCCTGACCAGTCAGCAGGGCCTGCGCACCTTCTTCGAGCCGCCGCAGATCAGAGTTGCGTGGCCGCTTGTCAAACATGGTGCGCAGCCCGCTACCCAGTTCACGCGCACCGCTGGCCAACTGATCCACCCCCTGCTCCACCCGCGTGGCACCCCCCGACAGGGTGTCGGCCCCCCGCGCGGCCATTTGCGCCCCGGTGGCCAGTTCCTTGGCGCCTTGGCGCAGTTGCAGCAGACCTTCGTGCAATCGCTGGATGCTGCGCTGCGACCCGTCAGCGTCGGCCAGCACCAATGCCCAGCGCTGCTCGTTCAAGCTCTGGTTGACTTCGCGCCCCAGGTCCTCGGCAAACCGTTTGGCCAGCGTGGCACTCGGGTAACTGTTGCCCTCGGAGGTGAAGATCACCAGCTTGCCTGCACCGGCCTGGGCACCCGGCACCGCGTTGGAACTGAAATCAGCCGGCACAATCAGCGCAAACGCCAGCGCCCCCTGGCGGACCTGCTGGCGGGCGGTCGACTCGTCGGTGTAGTCCACATAACCAAAAGTCGGCTTGAGTTTGAGGCGCGCCGCCAGATCGCGCCCGACGTTGAAAGCCTGCTGGCGGTATTCCAGGCCACGATCGAGATTCACAATCGCCACCGGCAGATCTCCGGTTTTCGCCGCCGGGTCCCACACGCTGGCCAGATAGATCAGCACATACAAAGCCGGAATCAGCGCCACCACGGCGGCTGCCAGCAGCAGACGCGGGTAACGCCAAAAAAAGCGCCCTTCCATGCGGACAATGTCCCACATGACCGTGTGGTGGTGTGTCAGCTCAGACCTCATGCACAACCTTGCCACGCAGGGCCTTGATGCCTGAACGCTGCAGCTTGGCCTCACGCAGGCGCTGGCGCGAGGCCCGCGTCGGCCGGGTTGGCTTGCGGT
>NZ_JAQTWM010000121.1:0-5968 GCF_028689305.1 Rhodoferax sp.
GCACCATCGATGGCTTCACGGATGTGCTCGATGGCCAGTTCGGCGGCTTCCCGCGCTTTTTCCGGCTTGCTGCCCGCCCCCAGACCGGTCGAGCCGAGCTGGATCACGCGGTGGGCGTCACTGGTGCTGAGCGCCTGGGCATCGGTATTGGCGCAAATGAACTCCACCCCCTGGACCGCGCTGGCGATCATGTGGGCGACGGCGTTGCCACCGCCGCCACCGACCCCGATCACCTTGATCTGGGTGCCTTGGTTGAATGCTTCTTCGTCAATGAGTTCTATGGGCATGGTGCTCTCCTGTGGGTTCGAATGCTGAAATGTTGTCAAAAAAAGGATACAGAAATTGAATCGGGATGGACGGGGGCGGATGTCGACTTCGCCATCGTCGGGGCGGGCCGGCACGGCTGAGCCAGAGCGCAGTCTTCATGGTCAGAAATTCCCCACAAACCAGTCTTTGACCTGGCCAAAGACATTTTTCATCGAGCCATTTTTCTGTGCCACCTTGAAGCCGCGCAAGCGGGCCAGGCGGGCCTCTTCGAGCAGTCCCATCACGGTGGCGGCACGCGGCTGCGCCACCATGTCGGACAAGGCACCGGTGTACTTGGGAATACCGCGGCGCACCGGCTTCAGAAAAATGTCTTCACCGAGCTCCACCATGCCGGGCATGATGCAGCTGCCGCCGGTGAGCACAATGCCGCTGGAGAGCATTTCTTCAAAGCCGGACTCGCGCATCACCTGGTGTACCAGGCTGAAAATTTCCTCAACCCGCGGTTCGATCACACCCGCCAGCGCCTGGCGGCTGAGCATGCGCGGGCCGCGGTCACCCAGGCCGGGGACTTCCACCTGGGCCTCGGGGTCGGCCAGCAATTGTTTGGCGTAGCCGTTTTCGACCTTGATTTCCTCGGCGTCCTTGGTCGGCGTGCGCAAGGCCATGGCAATGTCGCTGGTGATCAAATCACCGGCAATCGGGATCACGGCGGTGTGGCGGATGGCCCCGTTGGTGAAAATCGCCAGGTCAGTGGTGCCCGCGCCAATGTCCACCAGCGCCACCCCCAGCTCGCGTTCATCCTCGGTCAGCACTGACTGGCTGCTGGCCAGCGGGTTGAGCATGAGCTGCTCCACTTCCAGGCCGCAGCGGCGCACACATTTGATGATGTTTTCGGCCGCACTCTGGGCGCCCGTGACGATGTGCACCTTGGCCTCCAGCCGGATGCCGCTCATGCCGATGGGCTCTTTCACATCCTGACCGTCGATGATGAACTCCTGCGGCTCCACCAGCAGCAGGCGTTGATCGGTGGAGATGTTGATGGCCTTGGCGGTCTCCACCACCCGTGCCACATCGGCAGCGGTGACTTCGCGGTCCTTGATGGCCACCATGCCATGCGAATTGATGCCGCGGATATGGCTGCCGGTGATGCCGGTGTAAACCCGGGTGATCTTGCAATCGGCCATCAGTTCGGCTTCTTTCAGCGCCTGCTGGATGCTTTGCACGGTCGCGTCAATGTTGACCACCACACCGCGCTTCAAACCGTTGCTCGGTGCCACACCCAGGCCCGCCAGCTTGAGTTCGCCACCGGGCATGACTTCGGCCACCACCACCATCACCTTGGCCGTGCCGATGTCCAGACCGACTACCAAATCCTTGTATTCTTTTGCCATGACGTCACCTGTTGTCCTGTCTTACTGTTTTTTCTTGCTGTCACCAGCCTCAAGCGTTGACACCCCTTCGAGCCGAATCGCGTAACCGTCGGTGTGGCGCAAATCCACCGAAGCCAACTGCTCGGGCCTGCGCTGATAACGAGCCGTGACCTGGGTCACAGTTTTCAGAAAACGCTGGATGCGGGCTGTCAGCTCCGGCGTATCGCCACTGCCGAGTTCCACCACGGTACCGGTGTCCAGCTGGGCGCGCCAGCCACCCCGCGGCGTCAGTTCCAATTGATCGATCACCAGGTCCATGGGTGCAAACAGGGGCTGCAGCGTTTGCCGCATGGCCAGCACCTGGGCCGAACGCCCCTCGGGCCCGTTCAGGCGGGGCAAGTCTTCCTGCTCCAGTTCACCCAGATTGGCCTCAAACACTTCACCAAAGCTGTTGACCAGCCGCGAGTCGCCCTCCGGTCCCCAGAACGCCACCGCCTGGTGCTCCTGCAACTGCACCTTGAGCCGGTTGGGAAAATCACGCCGCACAATCGCCTGGCGCACCCAGGGCATGGTTTCGAACACCTTGCGGGCGGCGTTCACGTCCAGCGTGAAAAACGTTCCCTGCAGGCGCGGCATAACGTTGGCGCGCAGGGTGATGGCGTTGTAGTGCGCCACATCCCCGCTGACGCTGACCCCCTTGATGGCAAACGCCGGCAAACGAGCCCCCCAGCCCAGCAACGCCCCCAGCACCAGCAACGCCGCCACGACAAACAACGCTGAAGCCAGCGTGTTCATCAGGCGGATGTCGATGGGCATGGCGGCAGGGGAACTCATACAGCGGCGTAGTCCAGGGTGGCGAGCTGCAGGATCTGCAGGCACAGTTGCGGATAACTCAGTCCGGCGGCCTTGGCCGACATCGGCACCAGCGAGTGCGTGGTCATGCCCGGGCTGGTGTTGATTTCCAGCAAATAGGGCTGGCGCGTGCTGGCATCAATCATCACATCGGCCCGGGCCCAGCCCCGGCAGCCCAGGCTGTGATAGGCCTGGAGCACCAGTTGCTGGATCGCCTCTTCCTCACCGGCGGGCAAACCACACGGCACCAGGTATTGGGTCACGTCGGTGAAGTATTTGTTCTGATAGTCGTAATTGCCATCCGGCGCCTGGATGCGGATCACCGGCAGGGCGCGGGCCTCGGCACCGCTGCCCAGCACCGGCACGGTGACTTCATCACCGGCAACGAACTGTTCACACAACACCTCATCGTCCAACCCGGCAGCCAGCGCATAAGCCGCCGCACATTGCTCGGCGGAACTCACCTTGGTCAAACCAATGGTTGAGCCCTCGCGGGCCGGCTTGACGATCATCAGCCGGCCGGGGCCAGCCAGCTCGGCAAATGCCGCCTGGGTTGCCGCGACACTGTCCACACGTCGCCAGGCGGGGGTAGGCAGCCCATCGGCACGCCACAGGCGCTTGGTCATGATTTTGTCAATGGCCATGCTGGAGGCCATGACGCCCGGGCCGGTGTAAGGGATGCCCAGTAATTCGAGTGCGCCCTGCACCGTACCGTCTTCACCATAACGCCCATGCAAGGCGATGAAACAGCGACTGAATCCTTCACGCTTGAGCTCACTCAGGTCCCGCTCGGACGGGTCAAAGGCGTGCGCATTGACGCCCAGGCTTTGCAGCGCCTGCAGCACACCCCGGCCCGACATCAGCGAAACCTCACGCTCGGCAGACAAACCACCCAGCAGCACCGCCACCCGATCCGTTTCAATATCAAATGGACTCATAGCCCACGTCCTTCTTGCTTTGATAGCTCTTTATTTTGTAGCAAATTGACCACTTTGGCACTCACCGCGCCAATCGACCCGGCGCCCATGCACAACACCACATCACCCTCGCGGGCATTGTCCACAATGGCCTGCGGCAAGGCGGCGATGTCGTCGACAAACACCGGCTCAATGCGGCCGGCCACCCGCAGGGCCCGCGCCAGGCTGCGACCATCGGCGGCAACAATCGGTGCCTCGCCAGCGGCATAGACCTCGGTCAGCAACACGGCGTCCGCCTGGGCAATGACCTTCACAAAGTCGTCAAAACAGTCACGGGTGCGGGTAAAGCGGTGTGGCTGGAATGCCAGCAGCAAGCGCCGGCCCGGGAAGGCGCCGCGTGCGGCAGCCAGGGTAGCGGCCATCTCCTTGGGGTGGTGTCCGTAGTCATCCACCAGGGTAAAGCGGCCGCCATCGGCACTGGGCCAGTCGCCGTAACGCTGGAACCGCCGCCCCACCCCCTTGAACCCGGCCAGGGCACGCAACACCGCTTCATCGGGGATGTTGAGCTCCACCGCCACGGCAATCGCCGACAGGGCGTTGAGCACGTTGTGCCGGCCCGGCAGATTCAGCACCACCGGCAGATCGGGCAGCACCACACCGTTGCGCCGCTGCACGGTGAAGTGCATCTGGCTGTCGACCGCGTGGACATCCACCGCCCGCACCTCGGCCCCTTCTTCAAAACCATAACTGGTCACCGGGCAGGTCACCTGCGGCACGATGGCGCGCACCGCCGGGTCATCGGTGCACAAAATCGCGGTGCCATAGAACGGCATGCGGTGCAGAAAATCAACAAACGCTTTTTTCAGTCGGTCAAAGTCATGACCATAGGTCTCCATGTGATCGGCATCGATGTTGGTCACCACCGCCATCACCGGCAACAGGTTCAGGAAGGAGGCATCGGACTCATCAGCCTCCACCACGATGTAATCCCCCTTGCCCAGACGGGCGTTGGCCCCGGCGCTGTTGAGCCGTCCACCAATGACAAAGGTCGGGTCCAGTCCGGCTTCGGCCAACACGCTGGCGACCAGGCTGGTGGTGGTGGTCTTGCCATGGGTGCCGGCAATGGCGATACCGCTTTTCAACCGCATCAGCTCAGCCAGCATCAGGGCGCGCGGCACCACCGGAATGCGGCGCTCACGGGCCGCCAGCACCTCAGGGTTGTCGGCCTGCACCGCTGTGGAGGTCACCACGGCGTCGGCCCCCTGCACATGACCGGCGGCGTGCCCGACGTGGGTCTGGATGCCCAGCGAGCCCAGCCGCTGCAAGGTGGCACTGTCGGCCTGGTCCGAGCCCGAAATGGTGTAGCCCAGGTTGAACAGGATTTCGGCAATGCCGGACATGCCGACCCCGCCGATGCCCACAAAATGGATGTGTCGGATGGCGTGTTTCATGGCCTTTTCCCTCCCTGGTTCACCAAGGTTTCACACGCGGCCACGATCTGTTCGGTGGCATCGAGTTTCTGCATCTTTTTGGCCTTTAGCCCTTTTGCAACAAGCTCAGATCGCTCTATTTTTTGTAGCATTTGTGCCAAATATTGTGGTGTCAGCTGCGCTTGCGGCAGCAACCAGGCAGCCTGCTGGTCGGCCAGAAAGCGCGCATTGGCGGTCTGGTGGTCATCCACAGCCGACGGCAGCGGCACCAGCAGGGCAGCGGCCCCCACGGCCGCGATCTCGGTCACGGTGCTGGCGCCAGCGCGGCAGATGATCAGGTCAGCGTCGGCAAAAGCCTGCGCCGTGTTGTCGATGAACGGCGTCAACTCGGCCGTCACCCCGGCAGCGGCGTAATTGGCCCGCAGGGCATCAATCTGCCTGGCGCCGCTCTGGTGCCGCACCAGCGGCCGCTGCTCCGGCGGCAACAAGGCCAGGGCTTGCGGCACGGTGTCATTGAGCGCCTTGGCGCCCAGACTGCCGCCCACCACCAACACCTTGAGCGCGCCGCTGCGGCCAGCAAAACGCTGCTCCGGCGCCGGCACATTGAGGAACGCCGCCCGCAGCGGATTGCCCACCCAGCGCGCCCCGCGCAGGACTTCGGGAAAGGCAGTGAACACCTGGTCGGCCACCCGGCTCAGCACCTTGTTGGCCAGCCCCGCCACTGAATTCTGTTCATGCAGCACCAAGGGTTTGCCCAGCAACACACTCATCATGCCCGCCGGGAAGGTGATGTAGCCACCCAGTCCGACCACCACATCGGGCTTGACCCGACGCAACACGGAGATGCTTTGCCAGAACGCCCTGAGCAGGCGTAGCGGCAGCAACACGGCCGTGCGCACCCCCTTGCCGCGCAGGCCACCAAAATCAATCGCCTCAAAGGCAAAACCCTGGGCAGGCACCAGCTGGCTTTCCATGCTCGGCTGCGCGGCGCTGCCACGGCCACCCAGCCAGTGCACGCGCCAGCCCCGCTCGCGCAGGGCCTGCGCCACCGCCAACCCCGGAAAGATGTGACCACCGGTGCCGCCCGCCATGATCAAGGCCGTCCTGCTCATACCCGGCCTCCTTGCATCAG
>NZ_JAQTWM010000121.1:6068-8379 GCF_028689305.1 Rhodoferax sp.
AGCCAGTGCACGCGCCAGCCCCGCTCGCGCAGGGCCTGCGCCACCGCCAACCCCGGAAAGATGTGACCACCGGTGCCGCCCGCCATGATCAAGGCCGTCCTGCTCATACCCGGCCTCCTTGCATCAGCCATGAGGCTGTCGCCCCATGCTGCGCTACGCGCCGGGCCCGGTTTTGATGAAACAGCGCCGTCATACCCGGCCTCCTTGCATCAGGGCTCTGTTTTCCTGATCGATTCGCAGCACCACAGCGATGGCGGCCAGATTGATCAGGATGGCCGAGCCCCCGTAACTCATCAGCGGCAGGGTCAGCCCCTTGGTCGGCAGGGCACCGAGGTTCACGCCCATATTGATGAAGGCCTGAAAACCCATCCACACAGCCACCCCCTGTGCCACCAGACCGGCAAACACCCGCTCCAGCGCAATCGCCTGGCGGCCGATGGACATCATGCGGCGCACCATCCACAAGAACAGCCCGATCACCAGCAGCACCCCCACCAGGCCAAATTCCTCACCAATCACGGCCAGCAGGAAGTCGGTGTGCGCTTCGGGCAGCCAGTTGAGTTTTTCCACGCTGCCCCCCAGGCCGACGCCAAAAATCTCGCCGCGCCCAATGGCAATCAGCGAATGCGTCAATTGATAACCCTTGGCCAGGGCATTCTTTTCGCTCCACGGATCAAGGTAGGCAAAAATGCGCTCGCGCCGCCATTCGCTGGCCGCAATCATCAGGCCGAAGGCCACCAGCAGCACCGCAGCAATCAGGAAGAACATGCGGGCGTTGACGCCGCCCAGAAACAGGATGCCCATGGCGATCACGGCAATCACCATGAATGCCCCCATGTCCGGTTCAGCCAGCAGCAACACCCCCACCATGGCGACGGCGGCCCCCATCGGCAACACGGCACGGAAAAACCGCTCCTTGACGTCCATCTTGCGCACCATGTAGTCGGCGGCATACAGCAACACGGTGAACTTGGCCAGCTCGGACGGCTGAAAACTCAGCGGCCCGACACTGATCCAGCGCCGCGCGCCATACACCACCTTGCCCACATGCGGGATCAGCACCATGACCAGCAGGACCAGTGACGCCAGAAACAGCGGCCGTGCCATTTTTTCCCAGGTCGACAAGGGCACCTGGTAAGCCAGCAAGGCCCCGACCATGGCCATGACCAGCCACATGGCATGGCGTACCAGAAAGTAGGTCGGTGTGTATTTGGCAAACCGCGGGTTTTCCGGCATGGCAATCGAGGCCGAATACACCATCACCAAACCCCACAGCAACAACGCCACCGTGACCCAGACCAGCGGCTGGTCAAACCCCTGGGCCCGGGTTGGCGCCGTGCCCGTGGCCGCCAGCCGGGTCGCCCCCAGGCGCACCGGCAACACATCACCGGCCGGGGTGACCAGACCGCCCAGCCATTGTTTCAGGCGATGGCGCAATGGCGCACTGGCAGCAGTGCTCACAGCTCGCCTCCCAGCATCACACCGGCCGCATCGGCCAGTTCCGTCACCGCCTGCACAAAAACGCGCGCACGGTGCTCGTAGTTGTCAAACATGTCGAAGCTGGCACAAGCTGGCGACATCAACACCGCGTCACCAGCGTGGGCCTGGGCCGCAGCCAGTGCCACGGCCTGCGGCATCGATGCGGCGTCATGCAGCGCGACCCCGGTATCGGCCAAGGCGGCGCGGATCAGTGGCGCATCACGCCCTATCAACACCACGGCACGCACGTGGCGACGCACCGGCTCGGCCAGCGGGGTAAAGTCCTGGCCCTTGCCTTCCCCCCCCAGAATCACCACCACCTTGCGATCAGCCCCCAGGCCGTTCAGTGCCGCAGCGGTGGCACCCACATTGGTCCCTTTGCTGTCGTCAAAATACTCGACCTCATCGACGCTGCCAATCGACTGCACCCGATGGGGTTCCCCCCGGTATTCACGCAGGCCATACAGCATGGGCGCCAGCGGACAGCCAGCAGCACTGGCCAGCGCCAGGGCTGACAGCGCATTGATGGCGTTGTGCCGGCCACGAATACGCAGCGCGTCGGCCGGCATCAAGCGCTGGAAATACAGTTCGTCGGCGGCCTCGCTGCGCTTGCGCTTGGTTTCGTCCGCGTCCAGGGCACGCACCAGCCAGGTCATGCCGTTGACCACCTCGATGCCAAAGTCACCTGGACGCTGCGGCATGTCGCTGCCAAACAGGACACAGTCGCGTTGTTGGGGTTTCTGCAGCTTCACCTTGACCGGGGGCGGCAGCATGGCCATCACCAGTGGATCTTCGCGGTTGAGCACCATCAGGCCGTGCTGGCCAAAGATCC
>NZ_JAQTWM010000122.1:0-3179 GCF_028689305.1 Rhodoferax sp.
GGGCATTCGGTCAAGCTGCTGGGCATGACCACCCGGGGGGACCAGATTCTGGACCGTTCGCTCAGCCAGGTCGGAGGCAAGGGGTTGTTTGTCAAGGAGCTGGAAGTCGCCCTGGAAGAGGGGCGCGCCGATCTGGCCGTGCATTCGCTCAAGGACGTGCCGATGGAACTGCCCGAGGGGTTCAGCCTGGCGTGTGTGATGCTACGCGAAGACCCGCGTGATGCCTTTGTCTCCAACCGTTATGCCAGTCTTGACGAGCTGCCGCAGGGGGCGGTGGTGGGCACCTCAAGTTTGCGCCGGATGGCCCTGCTGCGTTCGCTGCGCCCGGATCTGAAGATTGAACCCCTGCGCGGCAATCTCGATACCCGCCTGCGCAAGCTCGATGACGGCCAGTTTGATGCGATTGTGCTGGCCGCTGCCGGCCTCAAGCGCCTGGGCCTGGTGCAGCGCATCCGCGCCGTGTTCGACCCTGCCGTGATGTTGCCTGCCGCCGGGCAGGGAGCCCTGGGTATCGAGGTGCGCGCTGACCGCGCCGATGTGATCGCGGCCCTGGCGCCGCTGGTGCACCCGTCCACCTGGCTGACCGTGGCCGCCGAACGCGCTGTCAGTCGGGCCATGGGGGGCAGTTGTTCCATGCCGCTGGCGGCCTATGGCACCTTGGCACAGGGCCAGCTGAGGCTGGATGCCGCCTGGGGCGACACCGCAGAAAAACTGCCGTTGGTGCGGGTGGGTCTGCAAGGGCCGGTGGCCGACCAGGCCAGCGCCGCTGCGCTGGGCCAGCAGGTGGCTGACGCTTTGCGCTCGGCGGTGCTGGCGCAGGGGGGCAGCCTGGCGCATCTGGCCAGCGCCGGGGACGCCGGACACTGAGCATGCGTGTCATCGTGACCCGGGTGCAGCCGCAGGCAGCGCGCTGGGTGAAGCTGTTGGCACCACGGTTTGATGCGGTGGCCCTGCCGCTGATCGACATCCAGCCGCTGGCGGACACCCGAGCCCTGCAGGTCGCCGGGCAACGCTGGGCCGACTATGCCGCGGTGATGTTTGTCAGCAGCGCTGCGGTGGACCATTTTTTCGCATCAAATCTGGCTCTAGCCCGGATAAAAAGGACACAGCAAGCTATAAAAACAAGAGCATGGGCGCCTGGGCCGGCAACTCGTGCCGCTTTGCTGGCGCATGGGCTGGCGGCGGAGTGGGTGGACTCGCCGGCAGCAGAAGGCGGGCAATTCGACTCAGAAGCGCTGTGGCAGCAGGTGCAGACCCAGATTGGCCCCGGCGCGCGGGTGTTGATCGTGCGTGGGGACACCCAGACCGAGGACGATCCTGATGGCCCTGCCGGCTCCGTTTCGGTGCAGGGTGTCGGGCGAGACTGGTTGGCGCAGCGCCTGCGACAGGCCGGGGCGGTGGTGGACTTTGTCGTGGCTTATCGGCGTGGCGCTCCGGTCTGGGGCCCGCACGAGCGCTCGCTGGCGACAGCGGCGGCCCGTGATGGTTCGGTCTGGTTGTTCAGCAGTGCCGAAGCCATCAACCATCTGCCAAGCCTGCTGCCAGGCCAGAGCTGGGCTCAGGCCCGCGCGGTGGCGACCCACCCGCGGATTGCCGAAGCCGCCCGCTGCCTGGGTTTTGGTGTGGTATCCGAGTCACGTCCGACGCTGCCGGAGGTACTGGCCTCGATAGAATCCGTGGCATGACTGATGCGCTGCCCCCTGATCCATCCCGCCTGAACGAGAGCCAGGAGTCACCCGCGGCAGTGACCCCGGTGGCAGCCGCCGAGCCCGTGATGCCGGCGCCGCGGCGCCGTTCCACTTTCTGGCTGGGGCTGTTGGGGGCGGTGGCCTTGCTGGCGACCCTGCTGCTTTGGCAAAAGGTCAGCAACATGCAGGAACAGCTGGCGCGCCAAAGCGGTGACGCCCAGAACCAGTCGCAGGAGGCGCGTGCGCTGGCCAAGCAGGCGGTGGACTTGGCCCAGGCCAGCGCCGCCCGCGCGGCGATGCTGGATGCACGTTTGAGTGAGGTGGCCCTGCAGCGCAGCCAGATCGATGAACTCATGCAAAGTTTGTCACGTTCACGTGATGAAAATCTGGTGGTGGACATCGAAGCCGCCTTGCGCCTGGCGCAACAGCAAGCCCAGCTGACTGGCAGTGTGGAACCCCTGCTGGCTGCACTCAAAAGTGCTGATCAGCGGGTGCTGCGCGCCGCGCAGCCGCGTCTGGCCTTGCTGCAGCGGGCCATTGCCCGTGACATCGACCGGGTGAAATCGTCCGCCGTCAGTGATACGCCCAGCATGCTGGTCAAACTGGATGAACTGGTGCGGCTGGCCGATGAGTTGGCGCTGGCCAATGCGGTGGCGCCGGCGCGGGTGACGGCAGAAAAGACCAAAACGGCCGTGGCGCCACCTCCCAGTGGCTGGCAGACGGTGCTGCAATTGGTGGTGGCAGAAGCGCGTCATCTGGTTCGGGTCAGTCGCGTCGAAACGCCGGAGGCGGTGTTGCTGTCTCCTGAGCAGTCGTTTTTTGTGGTGGAGAACTTAAAGCTCAAGTTGCTCAATGCCCGCCTGGGGTTGCTGTCTCGGCAAATTGAGTCCGCCCGTTCTGATCTGGCCTCGGCCGAAGAGACGCTGCGGAAATATTTTGACCAGAATGCCCGCAAGACAAAGACCGCCATGGCGCTGTTGCAGCAAGTGCAGCAGCAGATGCGCACCTTGCAGTTGCCGCGTATTGATGACACCCTGACGGTGCTGGCCACAGCGGCTGCCGGGCGCTGACCCGTATGCGTAGTGCTCTCTGGTTTCTGGGTCTGTTTGGGGTCGCGGTGGCGCTGGCGCTGTTTGCCAGCGGCAACGAAGGCACCATCACGGTGTTCTGGCCGCCGTACCGGGTGGATCTGTCGCTCAACATGGTGGTGCTGTTGCTGGGGCTGCTGTTTGCCTTGATGCACATGGCGCTCAAGGCGCTGGCGGCGCTGTTTGCCATGCCGGGGCAGGCCCGCTCCTGGCGCATCCGGCATCAGGAACGCAGCATGCAGTCGGCCTTGCTTGATGCCATGTCCCACCTGGTGGCGGGTCGCTTCATTCGTGCCCGCAAGGCGGCCGAACTGGCATTGGCGCGCGAAGCCGCCATGACCCGCCATGGCGAGCCATGGGAAGAGGCCGCCCGGCTGCGGGTGCTGGCCCATTTACTCGCCGC
>NZ_JAQTWM010000122.1:3279-8226 GCF_028689305.1 Rhodoferax sp.
CTGCATCTGCAGTTGTGGGGCAAGGCCCAGCAGCTGATCCGCCAGGCTTTGCCCCGGCTGGAGGATGCCGGGCTGTTGACGCGGGCCTGGCAGGTGCTGGCTGAACTGGCACAACGCCAGGGGGATGATGCGCAGGCCACTGCAGCGTGGAAGAGCGCGGCCCAGGTCACATTGCGCCGCCGGAGCTGAGTTGCGGCCGGGCAGGTGTTTCACCGACCGGGCTCCGAGGGATTTGCGTGACTTGGTTTGATTTCGCGTCTATGATTTGGCGATGAGCACATTCATTGAACATATCGTCAAGCTGACGGATCACCGTGATCGTGACCTTCTTGAGCTCACGCTGTCCAAGGCCTTGATTGACCTTTTGCCGCTTGAGCGTATTGTGATTGCCCGCGTTGTGCGCGAGGAAGGTGATGGGCGCTGGCTGGAGGTCGCCCGGCTCGACGCCAAGGGTGGTGGTCGGGTGATTGACCCGCAGCGGGTGGATTTCCAGTCGCTGGTCAAGCTGGAGGACGCCTCTGACCGCCTGCAATGCCTGCAGACCCGGGATCTGGTGGAGATTGCCTGGGCTGGCCCGCAAGGTCCGCGCATCACCATGTTGCCGCTATTTTCAGATTCCCGCCCGGAAGACGAGGGGGTGCTGGAATTACATTCCGATGCCCCGCTGAGCCCGGATAGTCTGCTGCTGGTGGATGCCTTGCGGCAGATTTACCGCAATATGTACACCTTGCTCGAGTACAGCGACCGCGACGCCCTGACTGGTCTGCTCAATCGCAAGTCGCTCGATGATGCGTTCTACAGTGCCGTGCTGGAAAATCTGGATGGTGTGGATGTCTCCGCTGCGCCATCGGGGGCACAGGGGCAGGAGCGCCGGCATCGTGTGCCAGCCAATTACTGGCTGGGCTCGGCCTCGATTGACAACTATGGCTTGATCAGTGACAAGCATGACCGCAGCACCGTGGAAGACATGTTGCAGCGGGTGGCACGCATCATGAGCAACACATTCCGCACCTATGACCGCCTCTACCATTTCGGGGGCGGCCATTTTGGCGTGTTGATGCATTGCCCGGATGAGGCGCTGGTGTTGTCTGCTTTTGACCGGTTTCGCGCCAATGTGGAAAAGTACCAGTTCGCTACCGTCGGACGGGTCACGGTGAGCTGTGGCTTCACCAGTGTTGAAGCGGATGATTCACCCGGCAGCACACTGGACAACACGGAGCGTGCAGTTGACTTTGCACGCCGCTGTGGCGGCAACAAGGCTTGCAGTCACCTGGGTCTGGCCCGTCGCGGCTTTTTTAGCGTTTCGAGTCCGGTACCCGAGGCCGCAGCGACTGCCTGACCCGGTTCTGTATCGAAAAAAAGGGCACCTTACGTGCCCTTTTTTTGATGGTGTGGCCCTAGCCGGGCCTGTACTCAAGGCGTGTTGGTGGTTTCAAACGGCAGCGTGATGTTGCGCAGATCCCGTTTGGTTTCCACCAGCACCAGTGGCCGGGTATCCTGCGCCACGGGTGCTGGACGCTCGCGTGGCACGTGTACTGGTTGGGTCTGGGCGGCGATGGCCGTCTGGGCAGCCGCGACCTTGTCCGCGTCAGAGAGCACCCAGGTCAGGCCACTCTGCTGGGCAATCTGTGCGAGTTCTTCCAATGGCAGGTGATAAGGCTGTACCTTGGGTAGAGACGCCGAAACCGCGGTGGGCTGGGTCTGCTCTGTGACTCTGGTAGGTACCGGCGCAGGCGTGTTGTCCTGCGCGCCGGGTGAGGCCTCGGGCATGGTTTCGACCACGACGGCAGCCACCGCTACCGGAGCCGCTGGCAGCTCAGGTTGGCTGCTGCTGATGGCAACGGCTTCAGCGGCGGGTGTGGGTATCGTGAAATACGATTTGCGTGGCACCGTTTCTTCTTCTAGGGACAGCGGTGTTTCTAGAGCCAGTGTCGCCTGGGCATCGGTTTGGCCAACGTCTTCCGTGCCATTGCGTTCGGTGCGTTCACCACGTGGTTTGCGATCCCGGCCATAACGGTCGCGTGAGCGTTTTTCCCGGGGCGTGGTGTCATTGCGTTCACCCGATTCGCCAATGGGCTGGTTCACTTCCGCTGTCGGCACGGCCGTGTCGGCAGCGGCCGGATCAGCACTCACCAGCTGGGGGGTATCCAGGTTCTCGCTGGGACGTGTCTCTGCGTCAGCGCGTGGACCGCGAGGACGACGTTCACCGCGTGGGTTGCGCCCGTTGCGTTCCTGGCGCTGCTGGGTGCGAGCGGTCTCTGCGTCTGTGGCCAACGCTTGTGCATCGGTAGCCAGACTGACAGATTCGGTGACCACGGTAGTGGCCTGGCTGTCCAGCCGTTCACGGCTGCCGCGTTCACCGCGTTCACCGCGGTTGCCGCGGTTGCCACGGCCTTCCGCGCGCCCGTCCCCGCGACCTTCGCCGCGGTTGTTGCGCCCCTCGCCGCGCGGACCGCGCCCTTCGGGGCGCTCTGTGCGTGGCTCTCCACGGCGATTACCGTCGCGGCCCGGGCGTCCCTCACGCGCAGGGCGGGTCTCGGTTGTACCCGTTGCCGGAGCCGACGCGGGTGGTGCTGTTTCGGCCGCCGGTGCCGGGGCAAACAGGTTTTTGAGCCAGCCAAAAAAACCCTTTTCAACGACCGCAGGTGTGGCCACGGGTGCCTTGACCGTCGGCTGGCGGGTACTCTGGGGTGCTGGCGCAACGGGTTCCGGTTTGGGAGGGGCCACTGGGGCCGGCACGTCGGGCAACACACCCTTGATCACTGGCGTTTGCCGGTTGGTTGGCTCCTGTGAGCGACGTGTCACGGCGGTGGCTTCATCCACTTCCTCGGCCATCTTGTAGCTGGCCGAAATGTTGTCCAACCGCGGGTCGTCGTGTTTGAGGCGCTCCAGTTTGTAGTTGGGTGTTTCCAGCGACTTGTTGGGCACCATCAGCACATTGATGCGCTGCTTGAGCTCAATCTTGGCGATTTCGGTGCGTTTTTCGTTGAGCAGGAATGAGGCGACCTCGACTGGTACCTGGCACAGCACCGAAGCGGTGTTGTCCTTCAGGGATTCTTCTTGGATGATGCGCAGAATCTGCAGGGCGCTGGATTCGGTGTCGCGGATGTGGCCGGAACCACCGCAGCGCGGGCAGGGAATGGAAGCGCCTTCGCTGAGCGCCGGGCGCAAGCGCTGGCGGCTCATTTCCATCAGACCAAACTTGCTGATGGTGCCAAATTGCACGCGGGCACGGTCTTGACGCAGGGCGTCACGCAGGCGGTTTTCCACCTCGCGGCGATTGCGGCTTTCCTCCATGTCGATGAAATCGATCACGATCAGGCCGCCCAGGTCACGCAAGCGCGCCTGGCGGGCCACTTCTTCGGCCGCTTCCAGGTTGGTCCGGGTCGCGGTTTCCTCGATGTCACCACCCTTGATCGCACGCGCCGAGTTCACGTCCACCGAGACCAGCGCTTCGGTGTGGTCGATCACGATGGCACCGCCGCTGGGCAGCGTCACGGTACGGGCGTAAGCGGTCTCGATCTGGTGCTCGATCTGGAAACGGCTGAACAGCGGGGCGTCGTCGCGGTAGCGTTTGACGCGGGTGGCGTGCTCGGGCATGACGTGCGCCATGAACTGCTGAGCCTGTTCGAACACGTCGTCGGTGTCGATCAGGATGTCGCCGATGTCGTGGTTGAAATAGTCGCGAATGGCGCGGATCACCAGGCTGGATTCCTGGTAGATCAGGAATGCCCCCTTGGCGCCCTTGGCGGCGCCGTCAATGGCAGACCATAACTTGAGTAGGTAGTTCAGGTCCCATTGCAATTCGGGCGCGCTGCGGCCAATGCCGGCAGTGCGTGCGATGATGCTCATGCCGTTGGGGTATTCGAGCTGGTCCAGCGCTTCTTTCAGCTCGGCGCGGTCCTCACCCTCAATGCGGCGCGACACGCCACCACCACGGGGGTTGTTGGGCATCAGCACCACATAACGGCCGGCCAGCGAGACAAAGGTGGTCAGCGCCGCGCCCTTGTTGCCACGTTCTTCCTTTTCTACCTGGACCAGCAGTTCCTGGCCTTCCTTGATGGCGTCCTGGATACGTGCCTGACTGACCGACACACCCTGCTGGAAATATTGCTTGGAGATTTCCTTGAACGGCAAAAAGCCGTGACGCTCTTCACCATAATCGACAAAACAGGCTTCCAGCGACGGCTCGACGCGCGTGACGACAGCCTTGTAAATGTTGCCCTTGCGCTGTTCGCGCCCTTCAATTTCGATTTCGTAGTCGAGCAGTTTCTGCCCATCGACGACAGCCAGGCGGCGTTCTTCGGCCTGGGTCGCGTTAATCAGCATCCGTTTCATGGGTCGCGTTCCTTCAATTCAAATATCAACAGTTAGCTCATGACGAGCTATTGATACACAAACTGACGCTTTGAAATGAGGAGGAAACAGCCGGAGAACCCGGACTCACACAATGAGTCTAGGTATAGGCGCGTGGAGGGGAGCAATGGCGTCTGTGAGGTGACTTGCTATTGGTCTAATAGCGGTTTGCGCCCTTTGGATGGGCGCCGATGGCTGATGGATGCCAACAAACAGCACGTTTACGCGCTGCAGGCAAAAACACATCAGGGACATCAACACAAACATATATCGCTTCATTCCGCTCACAGTGTCAAACTGTGAGTTTTGGGTATTCCGAATCAGGATTTCAAGGCGTCGTCTTGACCATTCACCGGGCCTGCCATGGAAGACCTTGAGGCATCCATTTACAGACCCGACGTCAGGCGGTATCGACTTTGCTGGTGTCACATGGGGTGCGTGAACTAAACTTCACCGACTTAACGAATCAACTTTCAGTTAAATCAACCACTTAACAAGCGCATCACCAGTGAAAGTCATTATAGGGGGCAAACCCGCTCCAGCCACCCCCGAGGTGAAAACCGTTTGTGTTGATGAGGATTCGGCCGGGCA
>NZ_JAQTWM010000123.1 GCF_028689305.1 Rhodoferax sp.
ACTATCCAGTTGCCCGGTTTTGCATTTGGTTGAGACATGATCCGCGACTGAAAAAAATGGGAAACAACACCACAACGATGGTACATGCAGGCCAACAGCAACCGGGCTGAGGCGGTGAAGAAACTGTGCTTTGCGTCGTTGGTAAAAAACCGGCTTCTTGGATAATGGCTAGCTTGCCCATCTGGCCAGAACGGTTACCGATCAACCGCCTTCTGATTTCGACTTCACCCCCCAACATCCGAATTCAATGTTAAAAAATTGCCTGCCAGAAGTGAAAAAACAATACGAAGCGCTGCCCTATCCTGCGCGCGACCCGCAAGACGATCACAAGCGCCTGGTGCAGACCTGGCTGGAAGACCTCCCCATGATCAACCACTACTGTTTTGCCGGCAAGCAGTCGTTCCAGAATCATTTCAGGGCGCTGGTGGCCGGCGCGGGAACCGGTGACGCAACCATTTTCCTGGCCGAGCAGTTGCGCCATACCAATGCCCAAGTGGTGCACCTCGACATGAGTGAAGCCAGCATTGCTATTGCCAGACAACGGGCAGAAATACGCCAGCTGACCAACATCACCTGGGTACATGATTCGTTGTTGAATTTGCCCAGCTTGGCTGTTGGTCCATTTGATTACATCAACTGCAGCGGTGTGTTGCATCACCTGGCCGATCCGGATTTGGGGTTCAAAGCGCTGCAAAGCGTACTCAAGGACGATGGTGCCATCGGTTTGATGGTGTATGCCAGCATCGGTCGCACTGGCGTCTACCAGATGCAGTCCCTGATGCGCATGGTGAATTCAAGCACTGGCAATGAACCTCTGGACACGCAAGACAAGATTGCCAACACCCAGGACCTGTTGGCCAGCCTGCCAGCAAGCAACTGGTTCAATCGTGGCCAGGATCTGTACCATGACCACAAGGTGGGCGACAGTGGCATCTACGATCTACTGCTGCATTCACAGGATCGCGCCTATGCCGTGGGTGAGTTATTTGACTGGCTTGGCAAGCCACTTGACGGTGCTGAAAACGGCCATGGCTTCCACCTGGCCTTCACTGACACCCAGCGCGGCCGATCACCCTATTTGCCGCACATGGTGCTGGGCCGCAAGCCACCCCAGATGGCAGCCAAGTTACGCCAGTTGTCCCGCCGAAAACAATATGAAATGGCTGAACTCATGATTGGCAACATCACCAGCCATGTGCTCTATCTCACCCGTGACGCCAGTTGTACCGCACCCTATGGAGACGCAGCGTATATCCCCTTCTTTTTTCATGAACCCCTCACGGGAGACATACTTGCCAACGTGTTTGGCAACAGCCGTGGCGCCCCCTTCAGGCTGGAGCACCAGCACTCGGGCGTTTCCCTGATGGTCAACCCGGGCAAATATGCGGCACCCATTCTGCGTCTCGTGGATGGCCGTCGGAGTTTTGCTGAAATTTTTGACCAATTCCGCGCCAATTGGACCGGAAAAACAACGGCACCGGATAACGCCACCTTGTTCAACGACTTTGCAGAATCGTTTGACGTGCTCAACGCCCTGGACCGTCTGCTGCTGAAACATCCTGATGCCGGGGCCACGGTGTCACCAGGATGAGCATTTCAGATCCATTGAGAAACCCGTAGCCTGCGTCAGAACCGGTGCCGCACCCCCAGACCCCAGCTGGTACCGCTGGCGAAGTTGGTGATCTTGTCGTTCATCAGCAGGGCATACACGTCCGTGCGTTTGGACAGGTTGTAGTCATAACCCAGCGTGGCCGTATCCCGCGTGTTGCCACCGTCGATCTTGCTCTGCGCCCACGCCGCCAGCACCTTGCCACCACCCACCGGTGCCGACAGGCCCAGCGACACGGTGGTCTTGTCTGCCACACCGGCCAGGTCAGAGGTGGACTTGCCATAGGTCGCGAAACCCTTGACCACCGAGGCGTCATAGGAGCCGCCCAGCATCCAGACCGTGCGTGTGGCACCACTGGCAAGCACGGCGGGCACCGGGTTGGTGACCTGGTCACGCTCCCAGAAAGCTGTCAGCCCCACCGGACCGGAGAAATACATCAGGTTCAAGCCCACATTGTTCTTGTCGGTGGCCGCAGCCTGCTCGCCAAATTGGTAATGCACATTGGCCTTGAGCCCCGCCATGTCAGGCGTGGTGTAGGTGATCTGGTTCGACCAGCCGGTGTCAGAAGGCACGGCCGAACTCCAGCCGGTGCCGTTGAAGAGGGCAACGTCCGCATGCAGCACCAAGGGTGAAAAAGTGAAAGAATCACCCAGCGGGTTGAACGCAATGGTCGGCAGGAAATTGGGCGCCTTGCTGCGGCCCAATGTCACCACACCAAACGCGCCGGACAGGCCAACGTTGGCATCACGTGAAAACTGGGAGTCGGCGCCAAAACGCCCCACTTCGCCGGTGTCCGCGCGCAAGAACGAGGTCAGGGCAAAGTTGGCCTTGAGTCCACCCCCCAGGTCTTCCGAGCCACTCATGCCCCACCAGGAGGTGGTCATGCCGCCGCTGCCCACCACGGATTTGCTGACCGCATCTCCGGCCATGCGCACCGAGCCGGCATAGGCATCAACCAGCCCCGCCAGTTGAACCGTGCTTTGCGCCTGCGCGCCCATGGCCAGGGCGGCCAGGCCCGTTGCCAGAATCGTTGTTTTCTTCATGGTGTTTCCAATCAGGTTGATGAACATGAGGGGCCCATCTGTCGCAGATGGGCCGGTAGAAGAAAAACAACTGCAAATACCGTGCCGGGGACCGGCCGGTCTGCCCGCTCAGGTTGACCAGACGCGTGGACTCACCGCCGGCAGCTGCCAGAAATGGGTCCGCCATTGCCCCCACACCTGGCGCAGCAAGTCCATCGCCGGCTCCACCAACGGTGACAACACCCGCACCACCATCACCTGGCCATTGGGGCAAGTGGCGCCGGCCGTGGGGTTCAAGGCGTGGGCGGCGACCACCTGGCGCGCCAGCGCCAGGCCAACGTCACGACGCTGGCGATCCATCACCGAGCCTGTCACCCAAAACAGCGATGCCATACAACGCTGCCCGGCCAGGCCCAGCGGGCCATCCATCAGACGGCGATCCTCCGCGTCCACACAGCCCCGCTCCAGCCAGACACCAGGCAGTTCCAGATGTTGCAGAAAACGGCCCTGCTCAAAAGGCAGCGCTGCACCAGGCAGGCCCAGGGCCGTCACATCCCAGCCCAGGCACTCCGCCTGCGGCGCCAGATTCAGGCTCAGGTGGTTTTCGGCCAGGCACTGGTTGTAGGCAATAGCCTCCAGTGGCAGCCACTCCAGCCGCGCCTGATCGGCCAGCGTGATCCGGGTGCGCTGCACAGCCGGTTCACCCGCCGAGCGGTAAAAGCGCGTAGCCCCCGGCGTGGTCACCAGGCCATGGGCGGTGCCGCTGGCCGTGATGTGAAGATCCAGCGTATCCCCGCCCACCAGACCTCCGGGCGGATGCACCAGCACGTTGTGGCACACCGCGTCGCCCTCTGGATACAGGCTTTGCAGCACCCGCAGCGGCCCGCTGTGGCTGTACCGGGCCACCGTGCGCTGCTGCTCAACGCGGTAATCCACGTCGAGTCGGGCCTGCCAGCTCATACCGGCGCCAGCTTCAACGCAAACCCCGGACGTAACGGATCAGGCCATGGCCTTCGGAACTCAGTTCTGGCTTTTTGTAATTGGTGGCAGCTGGCCGCGGCGGCAACATGATGTCGGCCAGTTTGGTTGCCAGTTCCGCCAGGTCGGCGTGGCCTTCCTTCTCGGCGTAGTCGCGTGAAAAACGCACAATCTCCGCCGCATATTCCGGGCTTTTGATCATCCATTCGGTGTCGGTGACGCGTCCGGTCTGACGCCGCAGCAACACATGAATACGTGCCGCCAGAGCAAACTTTTCACTCATCAGCATGGTGTAGCTCCTTTCACGTCCCCAACTGTTCGCGATGCAGTGACAAGTCCAGCCCGCTGTCTTCGGCACCCTCGTCCACCCGCAGGCCCACCAGCACCTGGGTGAACCACAGCAGCAGCGCGCTGGCCATACCGCTGTAAGCCACCACCGCCAGCACACCAATGAGCTGCACAGACCATTGCCCCGGCGCACCACCAATGTCCTGGCGTGCCAGCACACCGGTCAACAGCGAGCCGACGATGCCGCCAATGCCATGCACACCAAACACGTCCAGCGAGTCATCGGCGTTGAGCAGTTTCTTTAGGCCGGTGGCGCCCCAGTAACAAGCCAGCCCGGCCACCGCGCCAATCAGCAAGGCCGCACGCGGTGTGACATAACCCGCCGCCGGGGTGATGGCGACCAACCCCGCGACCAGCCCCGAGCACAGGCCCAGCAGGGATGGGCGGCCACGCACCACCCACTCACCCAACATCCAGCAGACGGCGCCGGCCGCTGCCGCAATCTGTGTCACCGCCATGGCCAACCCGGCGCGGCCATCGGCCGCCAGGGCCGATCCGGCATTGAAACCAAACCAGCCCACCCATAACAAGCCGGCACCAATCATGGTCAGCCCCAGGTTGACCGGCTGAAACGGTTCGCGGCCATAGCCCCGGCGCGGCCCCAGGGCGTAGGCACACACCAACCCGGTCACCCCGGCGTTGATGTGCACCACCGAACCGCCGGCAAAGTCCAGCACCCCCATCTTGACCAGCCAGCCACCCGGCTCCCAGACCCAGTGGGCAATCGGGGCATACACCAGCACCGACCACAGGCCGATGAACCACAACAGGGCAGAAAACAACATGCGCTCCACCACTGCACCCACAATCAATGCCGCCGTGATGATGGCAAAGGTGAGCTGATACATCGCAAACACCGACTCGGGCAGATGGGGCGCCAGGTGGCTCACCGCCAGCTGACCCGAGTCCTTGAAGTAATCCAGGCCGCTGAACCAGAGGCGCTCAAACCCGCCCATCCAGGCAGAGCCCGGGGTGAACGCCAGCGAATAACCCACGGCGAACCACAACAAGGTCACCAGCGACGTGATCGCCACCACGCTGGCCAGCGTGTTGAGCACATTCTTGCGCCGCACCATGCCGCCATAAAACAGGGCAATGCCGGGCAGCGTCATCAACAGCACCAGCGCGGTGCTGGTCAGCATCCAGGCGGTGTCGGCGGCACTCAGGCTGTCCTGCCTGGCCAAACCCGGATGGGTGAGGGCTGGGCTCTGCGCCCAGGCCACACCACAAAAGCCCAATACCACCGTCCACAAACCCAGTCGTCGAATCCGCCGCATGTCACACGCCCTTTGTTGATGCACTGGTTAAGCCTAAGCACAGGGCGTGCCACCACGACGCTTCAGTGGTTTTGTGACCCCCGGTGTGCCCAGCCGGTGGTGTGTTTTTCAACCGCAGAAAACAGCTCGTACATCACCATCGCCATGGCCCCCACCACCACCAGCCCGGCAAAGGCCAGGCCCATCTGCATGCTGGAGCCGGCCGAGATCAGCAGGTAGCCAATGCCTTCGTTGGCGGCGGTCATCTCGCTCACCGTGGTGCCGACAAAGGCCAGCGTGATGGCGACCTTGAGCGAGCCGTAAAAGTAGGGCATGGAGCGCGGCAGGCCGACTTTGACCAGTACGTCCCAGCGCCTGGCACCGAGCACGCGCAACACGTCTTCCAGCTCGGGCTCCAGCGTGGCCAGGCCGGTGGCGATGTTGACCATGATCGGGAAGAAGCTGATCAAAAACGCGGTCAGGATGGCCGGCCCGACACCAATGCCAAACCACACCACCAGAATCGGCACAAACGCCGCTTTGGGCAGGGCGTTAAACGCCGTCATCAGCGGGTAGACGGCGGCGTAGGCCAGGCGCGAGCTGCCAATCAAGAAGCCCAGCAGCACCCCGACCACAATCGCCAGCCCAAAGCCGACCATCGTCACCCAAAAGGTGCGCCAGGCGTGGCCGGCAATGGTGTCCCTGAATTCCCAGAACTGCGTCCAGATGCGCCAGGGGCTGGGAAAGATGAATTCGGACACGTCAAACGCCGAGCACAACACCTGCCACAGCACAATCACCGTCACCAGCAGCAGCCAGGGTGACCAGAGTTCCATTTGTTTTTTGTTCATAGTGTCACAAGAAGAGCGGGGACTTGAAGCCGGTGGTGGCGTCGTGGGATGAATGGCTGGTGCCTGCAGCCACCGCTATTGCGCAATAGCCGCACCAGTTTGGCGCATGGCACCGATGTGACCGCGCAGCTCGTGCACGATGTCGCTGAAGGCTGCGGTGTAGGTGATCTCCAGGTCACGCGGGCGCGGCAGGTCAATCTCGCGCCTGACGACAAAACGGCCCGGGCTTTTGCTCATCACGTAGACGGTGTCGGCCAGAAACACGCTTTCACGCAGGTCATGGGTCACCAGGATCACGTTGAACTGCTGCTCGGTCCACAGGTCGCGCAGGATGCACCACAACTCTTCACGGGTGAAGGCATCCAGCGCACCAAAAGGTTCGTCCAGCAGCAGCATCTTGGGCTCGTGGATCAGTGCCCGGCAGATGCTGGCACGCTGCTGCATGCCGCCCGAGAGCTGCCAGGGGAATTTGTCTTCATAACCACCCAGACCAACCTTTTGCAACAGGGCTCTGGCACGCTCCTCGTACTCCTTGCGCTTGGCTTTGAAGCTGCTGCGGTAGGGCTCGACAATTTCCAGCGGCAGCAACACGTTGTCCACCGTGCTGCGCCAAGGCAGCAGCGACGGTGCCTGGAACGCCATGCCGGAGATTTTGAGCGGCCCGGCCACCGGTTGCTGGTCGATCAGGATCTTGCCCATCGACGGCATCTTCAGCCCGGTGGCCAGCTTCATGAAGGTGCTCTTGCCGCAGCCCGAGGGGCCGACGATGGCGATGAACTCGCCCTGGCGCACCTTCAGGTCAATGGCCTCCACGGCAAACTGGTTTTGCGCCAGCAGGTCGTCGTTGTAGGCCAGCCAGACATCACTGAAATCCACAAACCAAGGGCTGGGTGTTTTTTGCATATTTTTATAAGAAATTGGCCTCTGGCCCAGGTATTACTGACGCAAGCAGCTATCAAATAAATAGCTAAAAATAGGCCTATTTCTAAAAAGAGGCCTATTTCTTTGGCAGCACATCCAACGCAGCCTTGGCGGGCAGGAAGGAGCCGTTCCAGACCGCATCCGGGTTGACGCGGGATTTGGTGCTGAAAGCGTCCGACACCTGGCTGGCCATCAAGGACAGGCGCGGGCCGTTGATCTGGCCGAAACCTTCGGTGCGGGCGTTCGGCGTGTTGACGGCGGTGTCAATGGCGAGTTGCAGGCGGCGGGTTTCCAGCGGCACGTTGACGATGCCGTCACGCGCCTTGACGTCGGCAATCGCCGCCGCCGGGTTGCTCATCACATCCTTGGCGCCTTTGGCAAATGCAGCCAGAAAAGCCTTGACGGCGCCTGGGTTGTCCTTGATCAGCTTGGGGCTGGCAATGATGGCATTGCCATACAGCTTGACGCCATAACTCGGGTAGGGCAACACCACCACGTCAGCGGCTTTGACACCGCGCACTTCCAGGTTCAGCAGCGAGGTGAAGGTGAAGCCCGTGATGGCATCCACGTCACCACGCGCCAGCATGGTTTCGCGCAGCGGTGGGTCCATGCTCGTCCAGGTCACATTGGTGACGGCGTTGGCCTTGGCAAAGATCGGGAAGGCGCGCCGGCCGGCGTCAAACACCGGGGCACCGAGCTTTTTGCCGCTCAGGTCGGCCGGGCTTTTGACGCCGGATTTTTTCAGCGCCATGACCGAGGCAGGGGTGTCGTTGTAGACCATCATCACCGCCACCGGCTTGTTCGGTGCGTCGGGGTTGTTGGCGTGGAACTCCATCAACGCGGCCAGGTCGGCAAAGCCCATGTCATAGGCGCCCGAGGCCACCCGGGTGACGGTGCCGCCGGAGCCGTTGCCCGCGTCAATGCTGACATCCAGCTTGGCCTCTTTGAAATAGCCTTTGGCCGCGGGGGTCAGAAACAGCGCGGCGGGGCCTTCAAAACGCCAGTCGAGCTGGAATTTGATCGGCGTGGACTGGGCCTGGGCCAGCCCCATCAAACTGACGGCGGCCATTGCGGCCGCCGTCTGGATAAAAAAACGTCTGGACATAAAAAACCTCGTAAGTGCTGGATGAATGTACAAGAACGCAATAGCCGTGCCAATCCGCTGTAACCCTGAT
>NZ_JAQTWM010000030.1 GCF_028689305.1 Rhodoferax sp.
CCGACACCAAGGGCAAGATCACCCACTTTGTCAGCGCCATGGGCACCACCGGCACCATCACCGGGGTGTCGCAGTACCTGAAGAAGAAAAACCCGGCGATCAAGGTCATTGGTGTGCAGCCGCACGAAGGTTCACGCATCCCGGGCATTCGCAAATGGCCACAAGCCTACCTGCCCAAAATTTACGATCCCAGCTATGTGGATGAGCTGATGTACGTCAGCCAGGAAGATGCCGAAGAAATGTGCCGCCAATTGGCGCGCGAAGAAGGCATTTTTGCCGGCATCTCGGCCGCTGGTGCCTGTTGGGTGGCGGCGCAAATTGCCAAGGTCGAGCGCAATGCGACCATTGTTTTTGTGGTGTGTGACCGCGGGGACCGTTACCTGTCCACCGGTGTTTTCCCGGCTTGATGCGCGGGCCCTCTCTTTTCAGAACCTCACCATGCAAATTGACAAAGAAATCGACACCAGCGGGTTGAATTGCCCGCTGCCCATCCTCAAGGCCAAGAAGGCACTCAGTGAACTGCAAAGTGGCCAGACGCTCAAGGTGATTGCCACCGATGGGGGGTCGCTGCGTGATTTCCAGGCGTTTGCCAAACAGACGGGCAACGAGTTGCTGGAACAGCAGACCGTTGGCAGCACCTACATCCACGTGTTGCGCCGCCGTTAACGCGCTTGTCTTCGGCCAGCCTCCCGATGGTGTCGGGAGGCCGGGTTAAAACGGGTTCAGCCGCGAAGCTCCGTTCGGCTGGATCAACCCAGCCGGGCCAGCTGGTCTTTGACCTTGGCCAAGGTGGCTTCAAAATCCGCCAGGCGTTTGCGCTCTTGATCAATCACGGTAGCCGGGGCGCGGGCCACGAAGGACTCGTTGCCCAGCTTGCCGTTGGCCTTGCCAATCTCACCTTCGAGGCGCGCCAATTCTTTGCCCAGGCGCGCTTTTTCAGCGGCCACGTCAATTTCCATGAACAGGCAGACACGGGCTTCACCCACCACGGCCACCGGAGCGGCTTGCGCGGCGGCGGCCCAGGCGGCCTCGTCATCAAACACGCGCACCTCACTCAGTTTGGCCAGCGCTTGCAGCACCGGGGCGGCGCTCTTCATGAAGGTCGACTCGGCGTTCGATGCGATGACAAACAGCGGCAGGCGCTGTGCGGGTGACACCTGCATTTCACCGCGCAGGTTGCGGCAGGCATCAACCAGGGTTTTCAGTTTGGCGACATGGGCAATGGCTGCCTCGTCAATACGCTCGGGCTGACTCACCGGGTAGGCGGCGATGGCGATGGATGCACCAGCGCGTCCGGCTACAGGCGCGACCTTTTGCCACAACTCTTCGGTCACGAACGGGATGATCGGGTGGGCCAGGCGCAGAATGGTTTCCAGGGTGCGGATCAGGGTGCGGCGGGTGGCGCGTTTCTGCGCATCGTCACCGGTCTGGATTTGCACCTTGGCGATTTCCAGGTACCAGTCGCAGAACTCGTTCCAGACAAAGTCGTAAATCGTGCTGGCCACGTTGTCCAGGCGGTAGTCGGTGAAGCCCTGTGCCACCTCAGCTTCGGCCTTTTGCAGCAGCGACACGATCCAGCGATCCGCCGCGCTGAAGTCCAGGTACGCGGCGGTGGCGCATTCGGCCGGGGTGTGGTCGTTCAGGCCGCAGTCCTGGCCTTCGCAGTTCATCAGCACGAAGCGGCTGGCGTTCCAGAGCTTGTTGCAGAAGTTGCGGTAGCCTTCGCAGCGTTTGCTATCAAAATTGATAGAGCGGCCCAGAGAAGCCAAGGACGCGAAGGTGAAACGCAAGGCATCGGCACCAAAGGCGGGGATGCCATTGGGGAATTCTTTTTCGGTGTTTTTGCGCACCTGCGGTGCGGTTTCGGGCTTGCGCAGACCCTCGGCGCGCTTGACCAGCAACTCGGGCAGGGCAATGCCGTCGATCAGGTCCACCGGGTCGAGCACATTGCCCTCACTCTTGCTCATCTTGTGGCCTTGCGCGTCACGCACCAGGCCGTGGATGTAGACGTGTTTGAACGGCACCTTGCCGGTGAAATGGGTGGTCATCATGATCATCCGGGCGACCCAGAAGAAGATGATGTCGTAGCCGGTGACCAGCACGCTGCTGGGCAGGTAGAGGTCGTAGTCCGGGGTGGTTTCGGGCCAGCCCATGGTGCTGAACGGCACCAACGCGCTGGAGTACCAGGTGTCGAGCACGTCTTCGTCACGCTTGAGGGCCCCGGTATAGCCGGCTTTTTCGGCGCTAGCCCGCGCATCTTCTTCGTTTCTTGCTACAAAAACTGTACCGTCTTCGGCATACCACGCGGGAATTTGATGGCCCCACCAGAGCTGGCGGCTGATGCACCAGTCCTGGATGTTGTTCATCCACTGGTTGTAGGTGTTGACCCAGTTTTCGGGCACAAACTTCACCTGGCCGGACTGCACCGCGTCGATGGCTTTTTGCGTGATGCTCTTGCCGGTCGGGTCTTGTTTGGACACTTTGCTCATCGCCACAAACCACTGGTCGGTGAGCATCGGCTCGATCACCTGGCCGGTGCGGGCGCAGCGCGGCACCATCAGTTTGTGTTTTTTGATCTCAACCATCAGCTCCAGCGCCTGCAGGTCTTTGACGATTTGTTTGCGGGCTGCAAAGCGGTCCAGGCCTACGTAGGTACTTGGCGCATTGCTGTCAATTTTTGCATCCAGCGTCAGCACGCAGATCATCGGCAGCTTGTGGCGCTGGCCGACCTGGTAGTCATTCTGGTCGTGCGCCGGGGTGACCTTCACCACGCCGGTGCCGAAAGCCTTGTCCACGTAGTCGTCGGCAATGATCGGGATATTTCGGTTGCACAAGGGCAGGGTGACCTGTTTGCCGATCAGGTGCGCATAGCGTTCGTCCTCGGGGTGCACCATGGCGGCCACGTCGCCCAGCATGGTCTCAGGCCGCGTGGTGGCCACGACCAGGCCTGGGGCCAGTTCACCGTTGACCAGCTGCGGGCCGTCGGCAAAGGGGTAGAGGATGTGCCACAAGCTGCCGTCTTCTTCCTCAGATTCCACTTCCAGGTCAGACACGGCGCTCATCAGCACCGGGTCCCAGTTGACCAGGCGTTTGCCACGGTAGATCAGGCCTTGCTCAAACAGGCGCACAAAGGTTTCGGTGACGGTTTTGGACAGCTTGGGGTCCATGGTGAAGTACTCGCGGCTCCAGTCCACCGTGTCGCCCATGCGGCGCATCTGGGTGGTGATGGTGTTGCCGCTTTTTTCTTTCCACTCCCAGACCTTTGACACAAAGTTTTTCCGTGCTTCGGCCGGTGTCGGGCCCATGTCGTGGCGGCTGATGCCCTGGGCCTGCAACTGGCGCTCCACCACGATCTGGGTGGCAATGCCGGCGTGGTCGGTGCCGGGAATCCAGGCGGTGTTGAAGCCGGCCATACGGTGATAACGCGTCAGGCTGTCCATGATGGTCTGGTTGAACGCATGGCCCATGTGCAGCGTGCCGGTTACGTTGGGTGGTGGCAACTGGATGCAGAAGTTGTCGCCGCGTGCGGCGGCCTCTACGCTGGGCTGGCCCGTGCCCCGGCTCCCGGCCACGCCGTAGCCACGTTTTTCCCACTCTGGCCCCCAATGGGCTTCCAGGGCGGCGGGCTCGAAGGATTTGGACAGGCTGCTTAAGCCGGGTTGTTGTAGTTCGTCGTTCATGGTGTTGTTGGCTTGGTCGCCGCCCAGGGCCACAGAAGGCGACTGGATGCGAAAGCGACACCTTTACACAGATGCCGCCATGGGTATAAGACTGGGGAGGCCCGATTTTATTCGACGCTACAGCGTTCTTGCACATAGTCCCGCAACTGGGCTGCGGGCATCGGGCGGCCCAGCAGGTAACCCTGCAGGATGTCGCAACCACAGTGGCGCAAGAACTCGGCTTGCTGCGGTGTTTCAACGCCCTCGGCGACGACGATCAGGCTCAGGGCGTGTGCCATCTGGATGACCGCCCTGACGATGGCCGCGTTTTCACCGTCATCGGGCAGGTCACGCACGAAACGCTGGTCAATTTTGAGTTCTCCCACGCAAAAACGTTTGATGTGACCGAAGGACGAATAACCCGTGCCGAAGTCGTCGATGGAGAGCGCAAAACCGGCCGTGTGAAACGCATCCAGCACCACGGATCCGTCCCCGTCCATCAGGGCGCTTTCGGTCAGCTCGAATTCAAAACGCTTGACGTTTTCACCAAAGTGTTCAAGGGTCTTGCAAATACGCTCGACGATGCCGCAGCCGTGCAGCAGTTGAAGAGGCGACACGTTGATGGAGACCCTGGGCAACTCAACCCCATTGGCACGCAGGGTGGCCAGATCCCGGCAGACCTGGTTCAACACCCAGTCGCCCAGCTCCGCTATCAGGCTGCAGCGTTCGGCCACCGGGATGAATTCTGCCGGTGACACCAGTTGGCCATCGGCGCGCCGCCAACGCGCCAAGGCCTCGACCCCAACCAATTCCCGGGTTTGTGCATTGAGCTGGGGCTGGTAGGCTACCCACAGCCCGCCACCATCTTCTTGCAGGGCCTGTCGCAAGCCGGATTCAAGTTCCAGGTCATTGCGAACCCGGGCATCAATGGCCTCGGAAAAAAACCGGAAGCCGCTTTTGCCGTGGGTCTTGGCCACATACATGGCCATGTCGGCGCGTTGCAACAAGATGGTCGGATCACTCTCGTCACAGGGCAGCAACAGCACGCCGACGCTGAGTCCGACGTGACTCGGTCTGGGCAGTGTCGGCAGCGGCTGAGCAACGGCCTCGATCATCTGGCGCGCCACCCTGGCGGCGTTGTCTGGGTCGCCAATGCCATAAAGAATGGCCGCGAATTCGTCGCCCCCCAGTCGGGCGACCACGTCACCGGAACGCAACACGGCGGACAGGCGTTCGCCGATCATCCGCAGCGCCTGATCGCCCACCGCATGCCCGAGGGAGTCATTGATTTTCTTGAAATCATCGACATCAATGCACAGCAGCGCCGCCCCCTTGGGTTCGCGTGTCACACGGGCCACGGCCTGGCGTAACTCGCGCTCAAACAAACTTCGATTGGGTAAACCAGATATCTGGTCATAAAAGGCCATCAGCTGCAGCTGCTCTTCTGCCCGCACCATGCGTCGGCGCAAACCGGCTGTCAGGCGATAGGCCAGAATCAGCGCCACGGTGGCAATGGCCAGTACACCCAGGGCGTATTCGAGCATGCGCCAGTAAAGCGAGGCAAAACTGACATGCAGCAGCAGGGTGCCGACCTGGCTACCTTCCATCTGGATGTTCTCACGCAAGACTTCGCCAGACCAGTGGCTCGCCATCGCTATGGGCTGGTTCAACTGTTCCAGGGGCGCTTCTGTGCGGTCGAAGATGAGTCCGGGGGGGAAAGGCCAGTCGCCAGTGATCGCCAGCCGTTCGCCATCGACCTGATACAAGGCGCCGCCAGTGATGCGGGGGTTCAACCGAACTGCGCCCAATGTCTCCTGGGCCGCCTTGGCGTCCCTGAACACCAATGCTGCCGAGCTGTTGGCACCAACGATGGCGGCCTCCGTGCTCAGCTCCTCGAGCATCTGCTGGCGACCAATCACATATTGATGCACCATCAGCAGGATGAAGGTGATCAGCAATGCCAGACCGGTGGACAACAGACTCAGGCGATTGGATCTCTTGACACGGTCAGTCTGTGGCTTCACGCGTTTACTCCATCACCCTGCGAGCCAGGCGTAACACTTTGGAACTCATCACCAGCCCGGCCTGGCGGGCTGAGCGCAGATCAATGTCGAAAACGATGCGCCCGTTTTCCACTTCCAGATTGAGCATCACACCGCGTTGCAGGTATCCCGGTGAATCACCGACGAACAGCACACCGCGGTTACTTAACCCGGGCACCATACGTGTCAGTGCGGTGGCGTCGTTGGGTGACAGGTAGAGGGCGTGGCAGCCCGCAGCCGCGGCGGCATTGACATGCAGCACCTGCAGTGGTCGACCTTTGATGATTTTGCCATTGAGCAGGTCCAGCACCTGGGCAACCGGCCCGGCATCCAGGTAGCACAGGGCCACGCGGTCTGAGGGCTGGCTGGTTTGGTTTGGCCAGTCCACAAACAACAGCATGTTGACCAGAATGGCGGCTTTCAGCTCAGGCTCGGGGGCTTGCCGCTGTGCCTGCGCCAGCGGGCTCCATGCCAGCAACAGCACCAGAAGAACACGTCGGATGGACCCGACAGACATCAGCATTGGCGGCATCTCATAGGCGCAAGGTCCAGCTCAGTCTGAACTGACGGCCATCTTGCGCCAGTGCATTCTGTGTGAACGCCGAAGAGGCCGGGTCATGGTATTGGTGATCACCCACGTTATAGAGCCCCAGGGAGAATTCGCCCAGTCCGGCAAAAGGAGCAGACGTCAGTGTCAGATTGAGCACGCCATAACCGGCCACTTGTCCCACCAGGGCGCGCCGTTCTGACACCCCTATCCATTCACCAGCCATTGTCCAGCCTGCGCCCAAGGGCCGGTCAAAGACCAGTTTGCCAAGCCACTGCGGGGCATTGCCGAGTTCACTGCCGTCGGCAGCGCTAGACCATTGCCGGGACAGGCTGGCACGCAGGCGCTGGCCACCGCGCCAGCGTTTTTCAGCATCGAGTTCGATGCCGCGGGTTTGTGCACTGGACTGGTTGGCAAACACCAGCAGTCCGTCAGCCGGGTCAAGCACCTGGTCAATCATGTCGCGCATGTCGTTGCGGTAGAGGCTGAAGCCAAAGCGCCCTCCCTGGCCAGCGCGGAAATCCGCAGCCAACTCGATGCTGCGGATGCGTTCGGGTTGCAGGGCCGGATGGGCCTTTTGCAGCAGGCCGCCATCGTCGTAAAAACGCTCGTAGGCGTTGGGGGCACGGTAGGCATGACCCACCATGGCCTTCAGCGTGGCGGCTTCGCTGGCCTGGTAGATCAGCGCGGCGCGGGGTGAGGTGATACCGGCATAGTCGCTGTGTTTGTCATGACGCAGGCCGAAGTTGAGCAGCCATTGCTGGGACAAGCGCCATTCGTCCTGCACAAAGACGCCGTAGGTATGGGAGCGAGGGCTGCTGTCGAGGTAACTGGCCGCCGGCGCCAAGTCAAAATTGCGCTGCTCCAGCAGCGTGTTCCACTGGGTCTCCAGACCCAGCATCAATTTGTGGGCGGGCTGGGCGGTGATGATCAGGCGGTAATCGCCTCCCAGCCAGTCGGCCCGACCGGTGTCGCGGTTGTCCAGCGGCCCGGCGAACATGTAATCACCGCTGTAGCGGTAACTGCCGCTGAAAACCCTGAATCGCTGCTGCCAGCCGTTGGACTGCGGCCCGTCATAGGCCAGCTCAAGTAGCGCGTGTTGATCAACGGTGTGGGTGCCGGGTTCACCAAATGCAGTTTGATAAGGTGCATTGGGCAAGTGCTTGTCACGTGAACTCAGGTTGGCGCTGAGCCGCCAGTGGCCAAAGCGGTATTTGCCGTAAGCTTTTTGGTAGCGCTCACCGTCCAGCCCACGCGCCCAGCCTTGGCTGTTGCTGGTGGCAAATTCGGGGAAATACAGATCGCTGCCAGCTGTGTTGGAGGCGGCCAACGCAAAAAACCAGTCGTGTTCACTGTCCACCCGTTGGCCGGCCATCAGCCCCAGGCGGTGGCTGGCCCCGCTGCCCACCTCGGCGCTGAGGCGGGTGCCCTGGATGTCGCCGCCATCGAGCATCACCGCATTGACGCTGCCAAACAGCGCATTGGCACCATAAACGGCCGAGGACGGTCCGGCAACAAACTCCAGCCGCTTGACCCAGCTGATCTCGATCGGCGCTTCGTTGCCGAGTTGTGCCTGGTCGTACAGGGCATCGTTGCGCCGCGCGCCGTCAGTCAGCAGCAGAATGCGGGAGTTGTAATCACCGGGGCGGTTGAAACCGCGCACGCCGAGGTAGCTGTAGTTGCGGTCATTGCTGAGGTAAACCCCGCGCACGGTGGACAGCGCTTCAGCCAGGTTGCGATAGTTGTGGCGGCGTAATTCATCCTGGCCAATCACCGTGACTGACGCCGGAGAGTCGGCCAGCGGTTGGGCATAACGCGAGGCACTGTGCACCTCGACACGCAGCAGGTCATCCAGTGACAGTTGGGCCAGTTCACCCGCGTCGGCCACCAAGGCTGCGGCAAGGGTGGATGTGCTGCAACACAGCACCAGTAACGCTCCGGTGCATTGGGCATGGAAATGGGCCCGCCTGGAGCGTTTCCACCTCCGCGAGTTGGCCATTTTCAGGAAAATTTCCATGGGATTTTTGCGTGCCGCTCAAGAATCTGAGCCACTGCCCAAAGCAGGCAGTGGCCCTGAATTCTATGCCAGCACTTGACCCATGACCGCCTTCTCAGCGCTCCTGAGCGAGGGCGCTGGCAGCGTCGGCGACGCTTACCCTTGTGCCCCCTTTTTTGACATCAGCGGGGCAAACTCACACCGCCGGGTTGCGAATCAAATAGTCAAACGCGCTCAGCGCCGCCTTGGCACCTTCACCGGTGGCGATGATGATTTGTTTGTAGGGCACGGTGGTCACGTCACCGGCAGCCAGCACGCCGGGCAGCGAGGTCTGGCCTTTGGCATCGATCACGATCTCGCCGTGTCTGGACAGCTCCAGTGTGCCCTTGAGCCATTCGGTGTTGGGCACCAGGCCGATCTGCACGAACACGCCTTCGAGTTCGATGTGATGCGCGGCCTCGGTCGCGCGGTCCTTGTAGCTCAGGCCGTTGACCTTTTGGCCGTCGCCGGTGATCTCGGTGGTCTGGGCATTGAGGTGGATCGTCACATTGGGCAGGCTTTGCAGCTTGGCCACCAGCACTGCGTCGGCACGCAGCTTGGTGTCAAACTCGATCAGCGTCACATGGGCCACCACACCGGCCAGGTCAATGGCCGCTTCCACGCCGGAGTTGCCGCCGCCAATCACTGCCACCCGCTTGCCTTTGAACAGCGGGCCGTCACAGTGCGGGCAGTAGGCCACGCCTTTGGTTTTGTACTCTTGCTCGCCGGGCACGTTGACATTGCGCCAGCGTGCCCCGGTGGACAGAATCACCGTGCGGGTTTTGAGGGTGCCGCCGTTGGCCAGTTGCAGCTCGATCAGGCCACCAGGCTGTGCGGCCGGGATCAGCTTGTCGGCGCGTTGCAGGTTCATGATGTCCACGTCATAGGCTTTGACATGGGCTTCCAGCGCGGCGGCAAATTTGGGGCCATCGGTCTCAGTGACCGAGATGAAGTTCTCAATCGACAAGGTGTCATTGACCTGGCCGCCAAAACGCTCGGCCACCACGCCGGTGCGGATGCCTTTGCGGGCGGCGTACACGGCTGCAGCCGCGCCAGCTGGGCCACCACCGACCACCAGCACGTCATACGGTGCGCGGGCCGAGAGTTTGGCGGCCTCACGGGCGGCGGCTCCGGTATCGAGCTTGGCGACGATTTCTTCCACCGTGCTGTGGCCGGAGCTGAACATTTGGCCGTTGAGAAAGACCATGGGTACGGCCATGATCTCGCGCCGGGTGACTTCGTCCTGGAACGCGCCGCCCTCGATCACCACGGTTTTGACCTTGGGGTTGAGAATGGCCATCAGGCTCAGGGCCTGCACCACGTCCGGGCAGTTGTGGCAGGTCAGCGACATGTAGACCTCAAAGTTGAAGTCGCCGTCCAGCGCGCGGATGCTGTCGATCACATCCTGCTCCACCTTGGGCGGGTGGCCGCCAGTCCACAGCAGGGCCAGCACCAGCGAGGTGAATTCGTGGCCCAGGGGCAGGCCGGCAAAACGCAGGCTGTTGGCGGCCCCGGCGGCCTGCACGGTGAATGATGGTTTGCGGGCATCGCTGCCGTCGGTCTTGAGCGTGATTTTGTCGCTGCGCAGGCGTTGGATGGTCTGCAGCAGGCTTAGCATGTCACTGGCGTTGTCGGAGTCGTCCAGGCTGGCCACCAGCTCGAACGGTTGAACCACGCGCTGCAAGTAGGCGGCAAGTTGTGTTTGGAGGTCATCGTCGAGCATGATGGGGTCCTTTGTCGCTATAAAATATATAGCTATATGTGCTTTATTTATGCGGGCTAAGTGCCAATTTTTGTGAAAAAAATAGCCGGACGGCAAGGCCCACAGGGCAGCTTGACGCAGTCCGGCTTGGGCACGCCACGGCAGGCGTGCCAGACAGGTGTGCCGGTGGTTTAGATCTTGCCGACCAGTTCCAGAGATGGCTTCAAGGTCTTGGCACCTTCTTTCCACTTGGCGGGGCAGACTTCGCCGGGGTGGCTGGCGGTGAACTGGGCCGCTTTGAGCTTGCGCAGGGTTTCAGACACATCGCGAGCAATTTCGTTGGAGTGGATTTCCAGCGTCTTGATCACGCCTTCGGGGTTGATGACGAAGGTGCCGCGCAGCGCCAGGCCTTCTTCAGGAATGTGCACGCCAAAAGCGTTGGTCAGTTGGTGGGTTGGGTCGCCCACCAGCGGGAACTGGGCCTTGCCCACGGCGGCAGAGGTTTCGTGCCAGACCTTGTGCGAGAAGTGGGTGTCGGTGGTGACGATGTACACCTCGGCACCGGCTTTCTGGAACTCGGCGTAGTTGTCAGCAGCGTCTTCGATTTCGGTCGGGCAGTTGAAGGTGAAAGCGGCGGGCATGAAAATCAGCACCGACCATTTGCCTTTGAGGCTTTCTTCGGTCACGGTGATGAACTCGGCCTTGCCATTGCGGCTCAGGAAGGCCTGGGTTTTGAACGGTTGAACTTGGGTATTGATCAGGGACATGGAAGACTCCTTGTGTGGGTGGGTTGAAAAAACGTCGGTGTCACAGGTTTTGTTGGCCGATGGGTGAATCATAGTGGCAACCTATCGTTTTCATGATGCATTGTTTATAAGCTATTGATAGCCAAACTTTATGACCACGGTCACGATAATGGGCACCTTGTCAGCCATCACCACCGGATCGTCATTGCACCATGCTGTTTTTACTCTCCCCCGCCAAATCGCTCGACTTTGACACCCCGCCTGGTGACGTGCCACACAGCCAGCCGCTGTTTGTGCCGCAAGCCGCAGAGCTGATGGGCATTCTGAAGCAGAAATCGCCGCAAGACATCGCCAGCCTGATGGGCTTGAGTGATGCGCTAGCCGGGCTGAATGTGGCGCGTTATCAGGCCTGGGCGCCCAAGTTCACTGCCAGGAACGCCAAGCAGGCCGTGCTGGCCTTCAATGGTGACGTTTATGAAGGGCTGGATGCCAAAACCCTGTCGGCGGATCAGCTGGCCTGGGCGCAAGACCATGTGTGCATCCTGAGCGGCTTGTACGGCGTGCTGCGCCCGTTGGACTACATCCAGCCCTACCGGCTGGAAATGGGCACGGCCCTGACCAACGCCCGCGGCAAAAATCTCTATGCTTTCTGGGGCACACAGATGGCTGACTACCTGAACCAGCGGCTGCGCAGCGAGGTGGCGCCGGTGGTGGTGAACCTGGCGTCGCAGGAGTATTTCAAGGCGGTGGACACCAGGGTGCTCAAGGCGCGGGTGGTGGACTGTGTGTTTGAGGACTTCAAGGGCGGTCAGTACAAGATCATCAGCTTCCACGCCAAACGCGCCCGTGGCCTGATGGCCCGTTTTGCCGCCACCCAGCGGGTGGTCTTGCCTGAACAACTCAAGGCATTTGACGGCGAGGGTTACGCCTTTGCCGCCGAGGTGTCGGTGCCGAACCGGCTGGTGTTTCGCCGCTGCCTGGAAGCTTGAGTACTAGCGCATCTTTTCAGTCTCTGGAACCTTACTTCAGTACGGGTGTAATCGCGTTGTGCATTGTCAATGTGTGGCAGAAAATCGAACGCGATTGGGGCAGGCTTTGTGCGACCTTATAGCTGCAAAGCGCTCTTCTACCCAGCGTGGCGGATGCTGCGCACACGTCATTGATCTACCCGGCCAAGAGTGGTACTGTCACCCAAGGCGGCACGGTCACCATCACGATCAACCCGTCTGCCTCGCCGATCACCGTGAACCCGGCCACACTGCCGACCCTGACCGCCGGCACGCCGTTCTCGCAGACCCTGAGTTCCAGTGGTGGCCGTTGTCGCATGGTCGCGTCATCGTGCCGCCCAGAGGAGACAGTAGGGGTGAGGTTCCTGGGTTCAAGCCTCACGCAGGATGGAGCCAGTTTGACAGTATTGTGTGTAGTACCCCTGGGTCCAGCGGTTTGTGCAGTACCGTGTAACCTTCTTCTTCGGCCTGGGCCAATTCGGGGGAGTGAAGTTCGCCGCTGACCATAGCACCACTGGCTGTGGGGCAGCGTGCGAGCAAAGCACGCAAGACATCGAAACCACTTGGGCGTGAGCGAAGTCTTTGATCGCAAAAGATGGCTTGTGGCACAAAGCCGGCGTTCAGCCAATGCATCGCCTCAGTCGCATCACCAGCGTATCGGCCTTCGATGCCCCAGCTTGTGAGCAAAGCTTCCCAGGCAGAACGAACCTGTGGGTCATCATCCAGTATTAGGCAGCGTCCCGAAAGTCGCGCGAAAGGTGTATACCCACTGGTCTCGAGTCCGGGCTCCTGTTGTGCCAGTTTGAGCCAGAATCGTGAACCCCGACCCAGATGCGAGCGAAAGCCCAGTGAGGCACCCATGCGCTGCGCACACTCTGCCACAACGGCCAGACCCAAGCCGAGCCCGGCGCTGTCGATACGTTGGGCCTGTGGGTTGCGATAGTAGGGCACAAAGATGTGCTCGCTTTCGCTGTCAGCAATGCCTGAACCCGTGTCACAGACTTCGATCTGCCACTCTCCACCACGCGAACGCAGACCGATCAGGATGCCACCCTGTGTGGTGTAACGCAGTGCGTTGTGCACCAGATTTAACAGTGCCTGGCGCAGGAGCATTGGATCGGTCTGCACTGCTGCAGCGCGTTCGGGTGTGTGCAGTCGCAGCTTTAGGCCACGCTGTGCAGCCTGCTCCCGAAACAGCGTGACCACTTCTTGCAGCAACGGCTGCAGAGTGACCCGCCCTTGCTGTGGCGTGTGGCCGGACTCCAATCGGGACAGGTCGAGTAGTGCGTTGAACATCAGATTCAGCGATCCCATGCCGCTGCGCAGGTCCTGGAGTAGCGGGGTAGCGGCGGGGTCGCGGGTGCGCCGGGTGATGGCCTCTACCAGCATCATCATGGCGTGTACGGGTTGACGCAGGTCGTGGCTGGCGGTGGTGAGAAACAGGTTCTTCTCACGTACGGCTGCTTCGGCGCGCTCGGTGGCCAGGCGGAATTGCTCGCTCAATTGGCGACTGCTTTCCTCCAAGTGGATCTGCAAAACCAGAAAGCGGTGTGTACCCCATGCATGCCGCAGGCTCAGTAGGCAGAACACAATGGCAAATGCCAACACAACAGGCCAGATGCCAGGAAACAGCGCCGGGACAGTGAAGATGGCTGGTACCCAGATGCCAGCCAAAAGGGTCATAAAGCAAGGCAGTACAGCGGGCAAATACACGGCCGAGCCCATGGTCACCCCGCACAGGGCGATGTAGAGCGCCATGGAAAACTCCAGCGATGGCTGGGTGCCGACCAGGATGACCGGTAGTGACCAGCCTATTCCGTAAATCAGGCCACCGATTGTCATCCGTGTGCGCCAACGGCGCACCATCGCCGAAGCATCGTGAAGTTGTTGGTCAGCACGGAAGCTCCGGCGCATCCAGACCAGCCCCAGGGCAGCCAGCGCCATGACAACCGTCCAGGCGAACAAGGGTGATGTCTGTCCGGTCTGTTTGCTGTGCAGCCAAGCCAGCAAGGCTGGCAGAGTGAGCAAGGCGACTTCGGCCGTGTGTCGGCTGGCGATCAAATCCAGCAGCCGCACTTGCGCATTGATCGAGAGTTTGTCCAGCGTCGTCATCGTGATGATTTTTGCAATGTCAGACGCCGCTCTTGCATGAGGGTCATCAATTCAACGCGGTTGGACGCACCCATGCGCTGAAGTATGGCGGTGATGTGTTCCTTGACGGTGCTCTCCGTGATGCCAAGCATAAGGGCAATACGTTTGTTGGGCAGACCACGAAGAACGAGTGACAAGATGTCCCCCTGGCGTGTGGTCAGACCCAGTTCAGCAGGGCTGACTTCCCAGCGGCGCAGGGTCACATTGGCAGTGCCAGTGGCAGGTTCTGGGTACCACTGTCCGCCAGCCAGCACAGTGGAGAAGGCGGCGTCGAACACATCGGAGGAAGCCTGCTTGTGCACAAACCCCTGGGCACCTGCAGCACGCACCCGCTGCACGATCCGGGGGTCATCGTCACCACTGATGGCAAGCCAGATGCCATCAGGACATACGCTGCGCCATGTGTCAAAGTACGATAGGCTGTTGTCATCAGCCAGCCACACATCAGCCACAAGAAGAAGCGGACAACCCTGCACGAGCTGTTGCGCCATGGCACCCACCCAATTTGTGGCCACCGAGACGCTCAGACCTGGAACAAGGGCCTGCAGGTACTGTGCAATCCCTCGGGCGACCAAAGGATGGTCGTCCAACACGATGGCGTACGGATGGGGGTTGAGCATTTTCCTGGGGCGGTGGGGTCAATCATCATGCTAACGTAGTCGTCAGCTGGCAAGACTGTATACATTTTTTTACTTGGTGGTGACCGGCGAAGATCGGGCTGTCTGACAGACCCTTGTACACCGGTGGACGAGGGGCAGGAAAGATGTTTTTGTGGTTTTGAATGTTGACCAACCCGACCACGGTAGGGTTCCCGACGTGTCCAATCAAATCAACAATGCCGCCTTTGTCAGGAAGGGAGTACGGCATGATGCCCATTTGGAAAACAGGTCTTGGAATGGTTGTGATTCTGTCAGCGTCACTGCTGACGGCATGCGGCGGTGGCGGTAGTACAGCCGCCGATGGCAACAGGTCATCTCCGGATGGCGGCGGGACTGGTACACCACTCACGGCAGGTGTAGCGGGAGTGATTGGAGACTGGTTGGAAAATGGCTGCAACAGTACCGGTCCCCAGTCTTTCAAAAATCTGGTTCGTGTGGGCCAGGTTTCAGCTACCAGCGTGACCTGGGCCAATGGCGTTTACAGGTATGGCAACGGTAACTGCACGGGGCTGGGTACCCTGATTGGTCCCACGCTCATGGGGGGCGTCGTGTTCTCGCGCTCCGAATCCAACACCAATGTGGCTGCCAACTGGGGGCAATTCACGGCGGTGAACAACACCAGATCAGCCGTGATCTGGGCCAAGAGGAGTGAAGCCGTCTTGTGTCTGTTGGGGGACGAATCACCGTCTATCCAGCCCACCTTGTCAGACGTGTCTGCAAGTTTGTCCATCCTGCCTGTGCCAGCTTGCTTCACGAAGCAGTCTTGAGTTCTGGTGGGTCATGCACCTGAATACCACTCGCGTGCTGCGCGGGAAATGTAGCGCACAGTTCATCTGTGTTATCGGAAATCCAGTTGGATCGTATTGAATTTGAAAGGGAACAAAATGAACAGTCAGCTTGTTAAATTGCCACATCGGCTTGGTGTCTTGATTTTTCTGGTTTTAGGCATAGGTGGATGCGCTGCTACGATCAGCAAGGAAGGATTGGAGCAACGTACTGCACAGGCTCTGGGTCGTGAGGTTAGCACCTTCACGATATCGGACATCGGCGAGGAGACCGGTGGCCGAACCAATTACACCGTGAAGACCAATGACAATGTGACTTATCGCTGTTACCAGTATTCTCCGACTGGTTTCCAGAAGGCCATCTCGTTTGGGCAGATACCGAACTCAGATGCGATTTGCACGCCCATGGTTCGTGCAGGTTCTGGTGCTGCCTCGACTGAAGGACGTCGGCCAGCGGGAACATGTAATGCCTTGCTTAAGTCCGCAGGACGGTGTTGAGCAGGTTGGGGCCAAGGAACCATTCAAGCTCAGGCTGCTTTTGTCGCGGCGTTACTTGTGACCGTTGTGCTGGCGCTCGGTTCGAGGCGAGTCTAAAATTCCGCCGCCTTGGGGTTATCTTTTTTTTGAGCTGACCTGAATGCTCTGAAGTACGGTGCCCCTTTATTGAATAGCCGATGACGCCACATGAACTATCCCCGTTGGGACTCCCGACGGCTTACGCTGACCAGTACGACGCCGGCCTGCTGTTCCCGATCGCCCGCCTGCCGCAGCGTGAGAAGCTGGGGCTGGGTGACAAGCTGCCGTTTTTGGGCGCTGACCTGTGGACCGCTTATGAGTTGAGCTGGCTCAATCCACGTGGCAAGCCGCAAGTGGCGCTGGCGCACTTCACGGTGCCGTGTGAATCGTGCAACCTGGTGGAGAGCAAGTCGTTCAAGCTTTACCTCAACAGCTTCAACAACACCCGTTTTGCCGACGCCGCTGAGGTGCAGGCGCGCCTGCGCACCGACCTGACCGAAGCCGTCTGGCGCGGCGATGTGGTGCAAAGCAGCGTCGGGGTCAAGCTGGTGGCGGCAGAGGTGTTTGACCGCGAACCCATTTATGAGCTGGACGGCCTGAGCCTGGACCGGCTGGATCTGGACTGTGACCGCTACACCCCGGCCCCGGAGCTGCTCAGCGCGGCTTTTGACGAAGCCCCGGTGTCCGAGGTGCTGACCAGCAACCTGCTGCGCAGCAATTGCCCGGTGACTGGCCAGCCCGATTGGGGCAGTGTGCAGATCAGCTACTTTGGCCCGCAGATCGACCAGGCCGGCTTGTTGCGTTACATCGTCAGCTTCCGCAACCACCAGGGGTTTCATGAGGATTGTGTGGAGCGCATGTTTCTGGACATCCAGGCCCGCTGCCAGCCACACAAGCTCAGCGTCTATGCGCGCTACACCCGTCGCGGCGGCCTCGACATCAACCCGTTTCGCAGCAGCTGGCCACAGCCGCTGCCACCACAGGTGCGCAACGCCAGGCAATGATTTTGCTATATTTTATATAGCTATTGATGACCATTTGATGTGGGCTAGAGCCCCATTTTTCTTATAAAAATGGCAGCTGTTCGGGCGGCGTGGGGCGACCGAACAGATAACCCTGGAAGGCGTCGCAGCCCATGTTAATGAGCAGGTCGCGCTGTTCGGTGGTTTCCACGCCTTCGGCAATGACTTTCATCCCCAGACTGTGGCCAAGTGCCACGATGGTGCGGGCAATCACGGCGTCATTGGGGTCGGTCAGCAGGTCACGCACAAAGGACTGGTCAATTTTGAGCTGGGCCAGTGGCAACACCTTCAGATAGGACAGTGACGAGTAGCCGGTGCCAAAGTCATCCAGCGAGAAGCTCACCCCCATGGCCTTGATGGCATTCATCTTGGCAATCACCGCGTCCACATTCTTGACCAGCATGCTTTCTGTCAGCTCCAGCTTGAGCTGCGTCGGGTTGGCGCCGGTTTTCTGCAAGGCCAGCGCCACTTGTCCGACAAACTGCTCCTGGGCAAACTGGCGGGCACTGACATTGACGGCCACGGTCCAGTGGCCGGCCACCGGGTGCTGCGCCCATGCTACCAACTGGGCGCAGGCTGATTCCAGCACGTACTGGCCCAGCGGCAGGATCAAGCCGTTGTCCTCGGCCAGGGGGATGAATCGGGCCGGCGACACCAGGCCGTGTTTGGCGCTGGCCCAGCGCACCAGGGCTTCGGCGCCGGTGGGCTGGCCTTGGGTATTGACCTGGAGCTGGTAGTGCAGGAGGAATTCATGCTGTTCGAAGCCGTGGCGCATGTCCTGCTCAAACTCTGCCCGTGCCAGCGCCTGGGCTTGCATGGTGGGGTCAAAAAAGCGCACGGCGTTGCGGCCCGCCGCCTTGGCCTGGTACATCGCGGCATCGGCCTTCTTGATCATGTCGTCGCGGTTTTCCGTGCCCTCCAGAAACACCACAATGCCGATGCTGGGGGTGCTGGTGTAGGTCACGCCAAACAAGGTGTAGGGTTCACTGAGCCGGCTGGCAATCTTGCTGGCGATGTTCTTGGCGTATTGAGCGGCCTCATCTGCCGTCACGGCAAAGGTCTCCAGCAACACCATGAACTCATCACCCCCCACGCGGGCCACGCTGTCACTCTGGCGCACACAGGACTGCAGCCGCTCGGCCACCTGTTTGAGCAAGGCGTCGCCGACATCATGACCGACCAGGTCATTGATGTGCTTGAAGTGATCCAGGTCGAGCAACATCAGTGCGCCATATTGGTTCTGGCGTCCGCTGGCCAGCAGGGCCTGCTGCAGCCGGTCCAGCAGCAGGCGCCGGTTGGGCAGACCGGTCAAGGCGTCGTAAAACGCCAGGTGGTGGATGGTCTCCTCGTCGGCGCGGCGCTGGGACAGGTCATGCGCCACCACATAGACCGCCGGCGCGCCGTCGTACACAATGGCCGCGCTCTGGATTTCCACGGTCACGGTGCTGCCATCCAGGCGCAGCAATTTTTCTTCACGTGCAGGCGCATTCACACCGGTTTCCGTGGCTATTCTGGCGCGTTCAAGGCCAATTTGCAGGTCATCCGGATGCAGGAAATCGGCAATGTGCCGCCCCAGCAGTTCATCGGCGGATCGGGCTCCCAGCATGGTGACGGTAGCGGCGTTGACGTAAAGGATCACGCCATGGCGGTGCACCGCCACGGCCTTGGGTGACCATTCCACCAGGGTGCGGTAACGCGCTTCACTCTCGCGCAGGGCTTCCTGCTGGGTCGCCAGGGTCTGCGCCAATCGATGGTGTTCAATGAACAGCCCGAGCAGGTAGGCACTGTGCTGAATGGCCAGCATGCCCTGTTGGTCGGGCGAACGGGGTTGCCGGTAATAGTTGGCAAACGTGCCGACCACCTGACCTTTGGTTGAGAGAATGGGCACCGACCAGCAGGCGCGCAAGCCGTGTGTCAGGGCCGGTTCACGGTAGCCCTGCCAGAGTGGGTCGGTGGCGATGTCAGAGACGATGACGGCCTGACGCGTGAACGCTGCCGTGCCGCAGGAGCCGACCGATGGGCCGACGGCCACCCCATCAATGGCCTGGGAATACGCTGCGGGCAGGCTGGGGGCTGCGGTGTGACGCAGATGGATGCCGTCCGGGTCCAGCAGCAGCACCGAACACAATACGCCAGGAAAGCTGGCTTCGTAGCTGCGGGTGTAGGTTTCCAGCAGGGTGTTGAGCGGGGTATCGGTGGCGAGCAGTTCCAGCAGGTGCAGCTCACCTGCCAGATACTGCTGCAGCGAGGCGGAATGCCAAATGGCGTTGGCCCCGCCCGCACGTGCCGATTCAGGCATACGAGGGCAGTGCAGTCAGCTGCTCAGGCTGGGTCAGGGACAGTTGATTGCTGGGGGCACCGAGCAGTTTGAAGGTGTCCACCAGGCCAGCGAGTTGGTGGGCCTGCTCACTCATGCTTTGGGCGGCAGCGGCTGACTGTTCCACCAGTGCCGCGTTTTGCTGGGTCATTTGATCAAGCTGGATCACGGCGCTGTTGACATCCTGAATCCCCTGGTTTTGGGTGCTGGCCGCAGCGGTGATTTCGCCCATGATGTTGGTGACGCGCTGCACCGATGCCACGATGTCGTCCATGGTCTTGCCGGCACTGGCCACCAGTTTGGCACCGGTTTCGATGCGTTCGACACTGGCACCAATCAGCGTCTTGATTTCCTTGGCCGCGTCGGCCGAGCGCCCAGCCAGACTGCGCACCTCGCTGGCGACCACGGCAAAGCCGCGGCCCTGTTCACCGGCACGGGCGGCTTCCACGGCCGCGTTCAGGGCCAGGATATTGGTCTGGAAGGCAATGCCATCAATCACACCGATGATGTCGCTGATTTTTTGGGAGCTGACGTGAATGTCATTCATGGTGTTGACCACCTGCGCCACCACCGTGCCGCCACGTGCGGCCACCTCACCGGCCGAGGTGGCGAGCTGGTTGGCTTGCTGCGAAGCCTGCGCTGACTGCTGCACGGTATGGGTCAGCTGGTCCATGCTGGCGGTGGCATGTTGCAGATTGCTGGCGGTTTGTTCGGTACGCAGGCTCAGGTCATGGTTGCCGGAGGCGATTTCGGCGCTGGCTGTCGAGATGCTGTCAGTCGCCTGGCGCACCTGGCCGACCAGGCTGGCCAGTGCGTTTTGCATGTCAGCCAGTGAGCGCAGCAAATGGGCTGCTTCGTCCCGGCCTTCGGTGTTGATGTGTTTCGTGGTCAGGTCACCCTGGGCAATGGCCCTGGCTACTTGCTCGGCCTGGACGATGGGGCGACAGATGGAATTCATGTTCAGCACGGTGATCGGCACAATGATCAGCAGAATCAGCAGGGTGATACCGGCAATCAGCCAGATCACGCGATGAACCGTGGTTTGCAGCATCTGCTGGTTGTTCTCGGTGGCTTTTTTCAGCTCGCTGGCCAGACTGTGCAACGCGGTATTGGCACGCTCAAACAGGGGATCGAGTTTGGCGATGGTGGCTGCAGCCACCTGGGCTGACGGAAACCCCATGCTCTCCAGCTGTTTGGCCATCGGGGCAAATTCCGTGTTGAACTGACGCAGGTCATTGAGTATCTGCGTCAGTTTGGTGCGTTGGGCATCTTCGGGCAGCAGCGGGGTGAGGACCTTGGCCGACTTTTCAATCTGGTTGAAAGCCGCCAGCCAGGCGTCCTTGTATTTGGAGGCCTCCACCGTATTCTCGTATTGGATGACCATGTTTTTCTCACTGAGCCGCAGGTCACTCATGGCCTGCTGCAGACGGGCCACCTCGGCCATGGAGGACACATCCTGGTTGACCAGATGCGAGGTGATGTTATTGGCATACAGCTGCGCGGCCACGCCAATCGCACCCACCAGGGCCAGGGACACGGCGACCACGCCAACGGCGCCCCACATACGAAAACGAATGGTCATGCGACGCATCAGCGCATCAAATTGCATACTGTCCTCCAACAAAAATAATTTGCGTACCAGGCCTCAGAATAACTGCTGCTCGATCGCTATGGTATTGATAGTTTCCCGAGCTTCATTTTGATTCAGCACGAGTGGATTTTGGGGGCCGTGACCAGTATCTTCATCGATTTTTTTCAGCGACCCAACACGCACGCCCAACAGACGCAGGCGCTGTTGCAGAGGGACACGCTTGAGGCACTGGCCAGCCATCTGGCGGATGATAGCGGCATCATTGATGTAGTCCTGGATGGTCTGGTCGCGGGTCACACTCTTGAAATCGTCGTAACGCAGCTTGATGCCGATGGTTTTGCCAGCATACCCCTTGCGCTGCAAATCGTCCGCCACCTGTTGGCATAGCCGGGTGAAGATGACGCCAAGCTCGGCCTTGTCGCGGACCGCGTGCAGGTCACGGTCAAACGTGGTTTCGCGGCTGATGGAGACCGGTTCGCTTTCCAGTACCACCGGCCGGTCGTCCCGCCCATGGGCGGCGGCAAACAGCCAGCTCCCGGTTTTCTGGCCAAAGTGGTCCATCAGCCAGTCCACATCCCGCTGCGCCAGTTCGCCAATCGTCTGGACGCCCAGCGTGTGCAGCTTTTCGTCGGTTTTGGGACCAATGCCGTTGATCTTGCGGCAAGCCAGCGGCCAGATACGCTGTTGCAGCTCGTCTTCAAGAAGAATCGCGATGCCATTGGGTTTGTTGAACTCACTGGCCATTTTGGCCAGCAGTTTGTTGGGCGCCACACCGATGGAGCAGGTCAGTCCGGTTTGCTGGAAGATGGTTTTCTGGATCAGGCGGGCCAGCACCCGGCCGCCGTCGCGCTGGCCGCCGGGGACATGGGTGAAGTCGATGTAGACCTCATCGACGCCGCGATCTTCCATCAGTGGTGCGATGTCCAGGATGATGTCCTTGAACGCCCGCGAATAACGCCGGTACTCGGGAAAATCCACCGGCAGCAAGATGGCCTGTGGACACAGCTTGGCGGCTTTCATCAGGCCCATGGCCGAGCCGATGCCAAATTGCCGGGCCGGGTAAGTCGCGGTGGTGATGACGCCGCGGCCGGTGTAGTCGCCCAGGCGCGGAAATTCGGTGATGGCGATCTGGCTGAGCGGGCGGTCACCGTGGGCCTGCAACAGGGCGTTGTCAGCCGTTCGCCGCTCGCCGCCAATCACCATGGGCAGGCCTTTGAGCTGCGGGTAGCGTAGCAATTCCACCGACGCATAAAACGCGTCCATGTCCAGATGGGCAATACGACGGATCAGGCTAGGCGGCACGGTGGGCAGGGTGGTGGACTCAGGGTGCCCGAGGATAACGCCGGTTCATGATGAAAATCAGCTGGATCGGGGGCGGTGCAGGTTAAGCTCGACATTTCGACGCGTTCGTCGTCATGAGGTAGTTTCATGGACAAGCATTTTTTGACCTCTTTGTTTTCGCCTGGCTCCATCGCGGTTTTTGCCGGTAAACCGGATGAGCTGGCGTCGCAGACCCCCCAGGCCCGCGTGCTGTACCAGGCCATCACGGCGCAGCGTTACAGCGGCAAACTGGTTTTTCTGGACATCCACGCCAGTGGCACACTGGCCGATCTGGCCAGCACCCATGCGGATCTGGCCATCATTGCCCTGCCAGCCAATGAAGTGGCCGCTGCGCTGGAGATCGCCGGACGCATCAAGTGCCGTTCGGCCCTGGTGATCTCCAGCGGCATTGATGCCGCCCAGGCCGCCGAGCTGCACAAGATGGCCACACGCGATGGCGTTTACCTGCTGGGCCCGAACTGCCTGGGTTTCCAGCGGCCACAGCTGCAACTCAATGCCAGCGTGGCGGGACCGCTGGCGTCAACCGGCCCGCTGGCGCTGGTGTCGCAGTCGGGGGCCCTGACCGCATCCATCCTAGACTGGGCTCGCAAAAATGCTGTGGGCTTTTCCACCGTGGTGTCGCTTGGCCCCAACACGGCGGTGGACATGGCGCAGGTGCTGGACTTCCTGGCTTCGGACGCCCAGACCCACAGCATTGTGGTGTACCTGGAAGGGATTACCAATGCCCGGCGTTTCATGAGCGCCCTGCGTGCTGCGGCCAATGCCAAACCGGTGGTGGTGCTCAAGGCCGGGCGCAAGCCGGCGGGTAACCGCGCGGCGTTGACCCATTCGGGGGCCATCGTGGGCAGTGACGACGTGTTTGACGCCGCCTTGCGGCGCGCCGGTGCCGTGCGTGTGCGCTCTTTTGTGGCACTGTTTTCGGCAGCCAAATGCCTGGCCTCGCGTTACAAGCCGGTAGGGCGGCGCCTGGCCATCGTGACCAACGGCGGTGGGCCGGGGGTGCTGGCGGCAGACTGGGCCAGTGAGATCCAGCTGGAGCTGGGGCGCCTGACCGCCGAGCAGGTGGCAGACCTCAGACCGGTGATGCCCGCACTGGCCACCTTCAGTGACTTGATGGATGTGTCGGAAGATGCTGGTCCCGAGCAGTTTCGGGCGGCAATCGAGGCCGCCAACAAGGCTGCACAAATTGACGGCATCCTGGTGATTTATTCACCCAAGAGCGGGGTAGACGGCGACGCCATTGCCAAAGCCATTGCCGATTTCAACCGCCAGGTCAGCAAGCCGTTGCTGAGTTGCTGGATGGGGGATGCTTCGGTTGGCGAGGCCCGCAAGATCCTGAACGACGCCGCCATCCCGACCTTTCGTACCCCGGAAGCGGCGGTGGGGGCATTTGGCAACATTGCGTCGTTCTATCAAAACCAGCAGTTGTTGCAACAGACACCGCCACCACTGAGCGACTTGGCCACCCCCGACGTGGAGGGTGCCCGACTGCTGATTGAAAGTGTGCTGGCCGAGCGACGCAAGGTGCTGACCGAGATGGAATCGAAAGCACTGCTGGCGGCCTTTCACATCCCCGTCACCAAGACCATCCTGGCGCGCAGCCCCAACGAGGCCATGATGATTGCCACGCAATTGGGCTTCCCGGTGGCGCTCAAGATCGATTCGCCCGACATCAGCCACAAATCCGACGTGCAGGGCGTGGCGCTGAACGTGCTCAGCGCCGTTGCCGTGCGGGACACCTATCTGGGCATGATCCAGAACGTGACTCGCCTGCAGCCCAATGCCCGCATCAACGGGGTGACGGTGCAGAACATGTCCAGCCAGAAGCGCGGGCGTGAGGTATGTGTGGGCCTGGTGACCGACGACCCGTTTGGACCGGTGATTGCCTTTGGCGCCGGCGGCACGATGATCGAACTCATCAACGACCGCGTCATGGAGCTGCCGCCGCTGAACCAATTTCTGGCGCGTCGGCTGATCGAGCGCTCGCGGGTGGCCGAAACCCTGGGCGCTTGGCGTGGTGCACCGGCGGCCCATATCGAGGCGCTGGAGCAGATCCTGCTGCGGGTGTCCGAGATGGTGTGTGAGCTGCCGCAGCTGCGTGAGATGGATATCAACCCGATCATCGTGGATGAATCGGGCGCGCTGGCGGTGGACGCCCGCATTGTGGTGGACAACGCGGCGCCGTCGGTGCGGCATTACAACCACTTGGCGATCCTGCCGTATCCGTCGCAGTACGAGCAAGTCTGTCCGATGGCCGGTGGCGGCGAATACATCGTGCGCCCGGTGCACCCGGACGACGCCCTGATGTTGCAGGCATTTGTGCGCGATCTCTCGCCCGAGAGCCGTTATTTCCGCTTTGTGTCGAGCATGCAGGAGTTGCCAGCCACCATGCTGTCGCGCTTCACCCTGATCGACTATGACCGGGAAATGGCGCTGGTGGCCCTGCATACCGAGACCAGCATCGACCCCCAGGGGCAGTCGCAGGAAACCACGCGCATCGTAGGTGTGTCGCGTTACATCACCAATCCAGATCGTGCCACCTGCGAGTTTTCGCTGGTGGTGGCCGACGAGTTCAAGGGGCGTGGGCTGGGCTCAAGGCTGATGCTCTCGATCATGGACTTTGCCCGTGAAAAAGGCCTGACCGAGATTGAAGGCCTGGTGCTGGCCAACAACCCCAACATGCTCAAACTCATGCGTGGGCTGGGTTTTGCCATCAAGGCCTTCCACGAAGACCCCGACTTCAAGCTGGTGACACACCAGCTGCAAGCGTCCTGACCGCTGAGTCTGGCGTGCCAGACTCAGGAGCCTACTGCGGGTAGGTGCCGGGCAGCAGAATGCCCAGGTCCACTTTTTCGATGTTGGTGTGACCGCAAAACGCCATGGTCAGGTCGAGTTCCTTGTGGATGATTTCCAGCGCCTTGGTGACACCGGCTTCACCCATGGCCCCCAGGCCATACAAGAAGGCGCGGCCAATGTAGGTGCCGCGGGCACCCAGGGCGCGGGCTTTGAGCACGTCCTGCCCGCTGCGGATGCCGCCGTCCATGTGCACCTCGATCTGGCTGCCGACCGCGTCCACGATGGCGGGCAGGGCGGTGATGGAACTGGGTGCGCCATCGAGCTGGCGACCGCCATGGTTGCTGACGATCAGCGCATCGGCGCCGGAGTCCACGGCCAGCCGTGCATCTTCCACGTCCTGGATGCCTTTGAGGATCAGCTTGCCGCCCCAGCGTTTTTTGATCCACTCGACATCGTTCCAGCTCAGCGCTGGGTCAAACTGCTTGGAGGTCCATTCACTCAAGCTGCCCATGTTTTCCACACCTTTGACGTGGCCGACGATGTTGCCGAAGCCATGCCGCCTGGTACCCAGCATGCCCAGGCCCCAACGTACCTTGGTGGCCATGTTGATGATGTTGGTCAGGGTGGGCTTGGGTGGTGCCGACAGGCCATTGATCAGGTCTTTGTGCCGCTGGCCGATGATCTGCAAATCCAGCGTCAGCACCAGCGCCGAACAGTTGGCCGCCTTGGCGCGGTCAATCAGGCGTTCGATGTAGTTGCGGTCTTTCATCACATAGAGCTGAAACCAGAACGGATGGCCGCCGGTCTCCTGGGCCACGTCTTCGATCGAGCAAATGCTCATGGTTGAGAGGGTGAACGGGATACCGAATTTTTTCGCCGCGTTGGCAGCCTTGATCTCGCCATCGGCGCACTGCATGCCGGTCAGGCCGGTGGGGGCAATCGCCACCGGCATGGCCACCTTCTGACCGATCATGGTGCTGGCGGTGCTGCGGTTTTCCATGTTGATGGCGACACGCTGGCGCAGTTTGATTTTCTGGAAATCCTCGCTGTTGGCGCGGTAGGTGGATTCGGTCCACGAGCCGGAATCGGCATAGTCATAAAACATGCGGGGCACGCGTTTTTGCGCCAGCACGCGCAGGTCTTCGATATGGGTGATGACAGGCATACAGGTCTCCTATGAGTGGTGGGCATATTACGGGGCGGCGGGGCGCGATTCCGTGAAAAATGGCCAAATGGGCATGAAAATATTTGTGCTCAGCGTGGCTGACCGCCGCCGCGGCTGGTGGTGGTACCGGTCTGTCCATCATGGACGATGGCTGGCTTCGGGGTGTGGTGCCCCTTTTTTTATCGAGGTTGATTCATGCAAAAAACAGAGGTTTTGATCATCGGCGCGGGCATGGCAGGTGCATCCGCGGCCTATTTCCTCGCGCCCCACTTGTCTGTCACCGTGCTGGAGCGTGAGTCGCAGCCGGGTTACCACGCCACTGGGCGCTCGGCGGCCCTGTATTCCGAGACCTACGGCAACGCCGTGGTGCGGGCCATCACCACGGCGTCCAAGGCGTTTTATGAGCAGCCACCACAAGGGTTTTCACCCTATCCGCTGGTAACACCGCGGGGGGCGCTGAGTGTCGGCGGGGCGGATGACCATGACGCGATGCGGCAGTCGCTGGCTGAGCGGCAGGCACTGGTGCCCAACATCGCCTGGTGGAGCCAGGCAGAGGTGCTGCAGCGGGTGCCGGTGCTGCGCCCGCAAGCCGCTCGGTACGGGGTGTTCGAACCCGATGCCATGGACATGGATGTGCATGCCATTCACCAGGGCTTTTTGCGCGGTGCCAAGGCTGCTGGTGCATCGCTGGTGTGTGATGCCGGGGTTCGGACCATCACGCGCGAGGGTGAGGGCTGGCGCGTGGAAACCCCGGCCGGGTGTTTCTGGGCACCGCTGGTGGTCAATGCGGCAGGGGCCTGGTGTGACGAACTGGCCCGCCTGGCGGGGGTGAGCCCGGTAGGCTTGCAGCCCATGCGGCGCACCGCCTTCACCTGTGATGTGCCGGCCGGGCATGACACCAGCCACTGGCCGCTGGTGATTGATGCCAAGGAAGGTTTCTACTTCAAACCCGATGCCGGCATGTTGCTGGTGTCTCCTGCCAACGAAGACCCGGTGGCGCCGCAGGATGTGCAGCCCGAAGAGCTGGATGTGGCCATTGCCGTGGACCGGATCGAGACCGCCACCACGCTGCAGATTCGCCAGGTCCGGCGCAAATGGGCCGGATTGCGTTCGTTTGTGGTGGACAAAACCCCGGTTGTGGGGTTTGCCCCGGATGCACCGGGCTTTTTCTGGCTGGCCGGGCAGGGGGGCTATGGCATCCAGACTGCGCCAGCCATGGGTGAGCTGGCTGCTGCGCTGGTACGGGGGCTGGCGGTGCCGGCGGCCTTGGCAGCGCTGGGGGTGACCGCAGACGCCGTGTCTGCCGCGCGGCCGGCGCTGGGTGTCCGCGCTGTCTCGTGAAGCACGCCACGGGCTGGGCGGGTCCAGTCCGGGGACAATAGCGGCATGCAATGGCAAAAAATTCTGATCCCGCTGGCCTGTGTCGCCCTGGTGCTGACCGGGTACCAGTCCTATGGTTGGGCCGGCGTGGCGGCGGCTACGGGCGCTTTGATGATGTGGCTGCTGCTGCACTTTGGCCGCATGATGCAGGTGCTCAAGCGCGCCGCCCAACGGCCGATCGGCTATGTGGACAGTGCCGTCATGCTCCATGCCAGACTTCGGCCCGGCCTCACGCTGATGCATGTGGTGGCCATGACCCGGTCGCTGGGCGAGCCCCAGAGCCCCAGGGACAGTCAACCCGAGCTGTTTCGCTGGACGGATGCTTCGAAGTCTTATGTGACGGCCGAATTCCATGGCGGCAAGCTCAGGACCTGGGAGCTGGTGCGGCCAGCCCCGGCACCGGTTTAGGCGCCGGATCGCGCTGCGCGGTGTCTCAGACCCCGTGGCTGTGAAGCTGGACCACCCCCTTGGGGGTATGCAGGGTGGCAGTGAGATTGACCGGGCCGGTTGCCAGCGTGACGCCGTCCAGGCCGATGGCGTCATAAGCGGCTTGCAGCTTGCTGGCCGTCGGGTGGGTCACGCTGATGCCCTGCAGCGTCACGCCCGAGCGCGGCAAGCTGTTTCTGGGGTGCAGGCGCAGCGGTTCGGCGGCATCGGGCTGGCCCCACTGGATCAGGCTCGGCAAGGTGCCGTTGAACAGGCGCTGCCCATCTGCGCGCACGGTGATCTGCCACTGCAGCAGGCCGCGCCGGGAGTGGCGGCTGGCATGGACGACCGGTCCGCGGTCGATGCCCAGGGTTTTTAACGCGGTACGGGCTGCCTGGATGTTGTCGGTATTGGCGACAAAATGCACCAGCCGCGGTTCGACGGCCACGGCGGCCTGCAGCGCGGCGTCGTCCATGTCAAACCAGCGCCGGGCGGCGTTTGGGGGTGGCCATTTGGCCTCCGGGTTGATGGCGATGATTTCAAAATAGGCCAGGGGCTGGCTGGGGGTGGCGATTTTGAACAGGCGGTTATGGGTGCCGAACTGTGCATGCTCACCACCCGGGCCCGGTGTGACGCCGAGGGTGGCCTCACACCATTGCACCCCTTGTTCCAGCGTGGCGGCGACGATGACCAGATGATCAATTTGGGTTTTCATGCCCTGACGATAGCATCTGCCGCGGCAAATGGCCGGATGGCGCTGCGCCCTCCAGGGTAAATGTGGCGACCATGGTTTTTAATCCGGTGGCAAGTTCTTCCAGATGATGGGCTGAAGCCACGGCCTGGGCGACCAGGCTGGCGTTGTGTTGGGTCATGTCTTCCATCTCTCGGATGGTGCCATGGACCTGTTCGATCCCCCGACTTTGTGACACGCTGGTGCTGGTGATCTCGGCCATCAGGTCGGTGGTGCGTTGAATGGCGCTCACAACATCCTGCATGGTTTGCCCGGCGCGGTCCACCAGGGCGGTGCCGGTGGCCACCTTGGTCACCGAGTCGGAGATCAGCGTGTTGATTTCCTTGGCGGCGTCCGCCGAGCGTTTGGCCAGGCTACGCACTTCGCTGGCCACCACTGCAAAACCGCGGCCCTGTTCACCGGCGCGTGCTGCTTCCACCGCCGCATTCAGCGCCAGGATATTGGTCTGAAAGGCAATGCCATCAATCACTGAAATGATTTCGGCAATTTTTTGCGAGGCGGCATGGATGTCCTGCATGGTGTGCACCACCTGGCCCACCACTTCGCCGCAGGACACCGCGACCTGTGAGGCGTTCTGGGCATGCTGGTTGGCCAGGCGGGCGTTGTCCTCACTCTGCTTGACCGTGGTGGTCAGTTCGTCCATGGTCCGGGTGGCCTGGGTCAGGTTGCTGACCTGGTCTTCGGTACGTTCACGGATGTTGGTGTTGGCAGAAGCAATGTCATTGGCCGCGTCGCTGATGGTATGGCTGGCCCCTTTGAGCTGCACCACGATGGTGTTGAGCTTGTCGATGGTGTGGTTGGAATCGGCCTGGAGTTGTCCCAGGGCGCCGGTCAGCTTCAGCTGGACCCGCCGTGCCAGGTTGCCCTGGGCCAGAGCTGCGAACACCTGGCCGATTTCTGTCACCGCGTTGCGGATATTGCCCAGCGTCAGCAGTGCCGCCATGGCAACGGCCAGCACACCAAACACCACCAGCACCAGCAGATAAAAGCCGCGGTCGCTGTCGGCCGAGGCGCTCTGGATCACGCTTTCCGGCAGGTAATAACTCAGGACCCAGGGGCTGTCACTCTGCACATTGAGCGTCACGTGGAAGGTGTTGCGGCCTTCTTCCCCCTGCGCCAGCAGTTTGGGTAAATCGGGGTTGCGACGGTCCAGGATCTGGATGCCATAAGCCGCATTGGTCAGCATGAACCGGGCCGGCTGCGGCAGGCGCCACCCGGTTTTTTTCTGGTTGGCGGCATCTTCTGCGGTGACGGGCACCAAGGGAATACCCATCAACGTGGCCTCGATCACGTTGCTACGCAAGATGCCGGAGATCACCCCTTTGAACTGCTGGGTCCTGGCGTCAAAAAACGGCACGGAATACAACAGGCCATGGGTTTCCTTGTCATGGCCACCGGATTTGGAGAGGTACTGGCTGTTGTCACAGGTCCGCATCATCGGTGAGGCAAAGGCCGGTATGCGCTGCGGGTCGGTGAAGTTGAAGGTGGCGTAGGTTTTTTTGATCAGCGCCATCTGCTGGGGAAAGTAGGCGTATTCGGCGGTTTCGTCTTCCTGCGGGGCATCCGGGTTCGGGGCGGCAGCGGCCTCCAGTTCCTGGGCCCCAAACACCAGGGTGTCGTACATGAAGAAGGGGACCTGCCCCTTGCCGGCATCCAGGTTGTCGAGCACCGCATAGACTTCCGATACGCTGACATTGACGCGCAGGTTGTTGTAGAGCTGCTGGACGGTTTCCTGCCCTTCTGCAGTGAAACGGCCGGTGTCCACCACGTTTTCATTCTCGCTGGTGCGGTTGCCGCCAGAGATCGCGCGCACGCTGGGCAGCAGGGAAATGGTGCGCAGGTTTTGGTACAGACTGCCAAACAGCGCCTCGACCGCATGCTGCCTGGCGCTGACTGCCGTGGCCACATGCGACTGGATGAATTCCTGTTCCAGCGTTTTCTTGCCAGCCAGATGCCACACCCACATGCCGATCAGGATCAGCACAGCCAGCCCCATCAGTAAGGCTGCTTGAAGGTATTGATGTCGATTTGGAAAACCCATGTTTGTTTGCCTTCTTCGGGATGATTCGTGGGAACCCAGGGAGCTTACGACAGCGGTGTGTCCGCAGGGTCATCAAACAGACCCGGTCCGTTGAAACGGGCGTGTTCTATCTGCAGCAGGCGCAGCTTGGCACCGATGCCGCCATGCGCCGAGAAACCGCCGGCACGGGTACCCGCCGCCAGCACCCGGTGGCATGGCACCACCGGGGCGAACGGATTGGCGCCCAGCGCCTGGCCCACGGCGCGGGCGGCGCCGGGTTCACCCAGCAGGCGAGCCAGTTCGCCGTAGGTGATGGTTTCTCCCGGGGCCAGGCGGCGCGCCTGCCGATACACCCGCTGATGAAAGGGCGGCACGCCGTCCATGTCGAGCACGATGTGGGACAAATCCGTCGGCGTTTTCGGCGCGCCGCCGAGCAAGGCCCGCACGGCGGCCATGGCCTCCTGTACCTGGGGTGGGGCGGTGGCGCTTTCCTCACACCGGGGAAACCGGCGCTGCATACGCGCGCGGGTCGCTGCCGCGTCCTGTTCGGGCAACTGCACGCCAGTGAGTCCGCAGGCGCTCCAGGCCATGCCGCAGTGGCCGATGGGTGTGTCAAACAGAACGTAGGCTTGAGTCCGCATGGTCGAAATCGTAGATCAGTTTGCATTCGGCGGTTGCCTGGAGGGGGATCCCCTTGGTCAGGTGTGCCATTGGGCCAATCTTAAAGGTTTTTTGGCCTCTAGCCCGCACAAAATATGCTTAAGTAGCTATAAATAATGTAGCAAAAATGCATTGATGAAAAGTGTTGCCGGCGGTCCGGTGCTGGCAGCGTGTGCGGTGGCGGGCCTGCAATGCTGGTTGCCACCTGGGCTGTCAATCTGCAAGCGTGGTAACCACCTGGCCGGGCCGCCCTAGCGGCAGGCGGTGGATGCTGGTGCGGCTTCAGCATGGTCCCCAGACGCAAATGCACCTTCCCGCGATGGGCTTCTAGGGGTTTACACGCAGGTGTCGACTTCTGGCACAAAACTTGTGACAAAGCCAGCAGCAAGTCGATGTCTGCCGGTGTGACAGCCGCCTTCCAAACCACCGATAACGAGGAGAAACACTGTGGAAACGTTTTATGAGGTCATGCGCCGCCAGGGCATCTCGCGGCGCAGTTTGCTCAAGTACTGCTCACTGACGGCCACCTCGCTGGGACTGGCGCCCTCGTTGGTGCCGCAGATAGCACACGCCATGGAGACCAAGCCGCGCACGCCGGTGTTGTGGCTGCACGGGCTGGAGTGCACCTGCTGCTCCGAGAGCTTCATCCGCTCGGCCCACCCGTTGGCCAAGGACGTGGTGTTGTCCATGATCTCGCTGGACTATGACGACACCCTGATGGCCGCCGCCGGGCATCAGGCCGAGGCCATCCTTGACCAGATCATGACCAAGTACAAGGGCAACTACATCCTGGCCGTGGAAGGCAACCCGCCGCTCAACGAAGACGGCATGTTCTGCATCCAGTCCGGCAAGCCCTTCATCGACAAGCTCAAGCACGTCGCCAAGGATGCCAAGGCCGTGATCGCCTGGGGTTCCTGCGCCTCCTGGGGTTGTGTGCAAGCCGCCAAGCCCAACCCGACTGCCGCCACGCCGATCCACAAGGTCATCACCGACAAACCCATCATCAAGGTGCCCGGCTGCCCGCCGATTGCCGAGGTGATGACCGGTGTCATCACCTACATGCTGACCTTCGACAAAATCCCCGAGCTGGACCGCCAGGGCCGTCCGAAGATGTTCTACAGCCAGCGCATCCACGACAAGTGCTACCGCCGCCCGCACTTCGACGCGGGCCAGTTTGTCGAAGCGTTTGATGACGAATCGGCACGCAAGGGTTATTGCCTCTACAAGGTCGGCTGCAAAGGCCCCACCACTTACAACGCCTGCTCCACCGTGATGTGGAACGAGGGCACGAGTTTCCCGATCAAGGCCGGCCACGGCTGTATTGGCTGTTCGGAAGACGGCTTCTGGGACAAGGGTTCGTTCTACGACCGCCTGACCAACATCCCGCAGTTTGGTGTGGAAGCCAATGCCGACAAGGTCGGTGGCACGGCTGCCGCGGTGGTCGGTGTGGCGGTAGCGGCCCACGCTGCCGCCTCGGCCATCAAGCGCGCAGCGTCCGCCAAAGAGACGGCCAAAGACACCACCAAAGCCTGAACCAACACAAGAGGAACAACACCATGGGTGCATACGAAACACAGGGCTTCAAGCTCGACGACAGCGGCCGGCGGATTGTGGTTGACCCGGTCACCCGCATCGAGGGGCACATGCGCTGCGAGGTCAACGTTGACAAGAACAACGTCATCAACAACGCCGTCTCCACCGGCACCATGTGGCGCGGGCTGGAGGTGATCCTCAAGGGCCGTGACCCGCGTGATGCCTGGGCTTTTGTCGAGCGCATTTGTGGTGTCTGCACCGGTACCCACGCACAGACCTCGGTGCGTGCGGTGGAAGACGCACTGGGCATCAAAATCCCGAAAAACGCCCACCTGCTGCGTGGTCTGTTTGACAAGACCTTGCAGGTGCACGACCACGTCGTGCACTTCTACCACCTGCACGCGCTGGACTGGGTCGACGTGGTGTCGGCCCTCAAGGCTGATCCCAAGAAGACTTCTGAGCTGCAGCAGCTGGTGTCGCCCAGCCACCCGCTGTCATCGCCCGGCTATTTCCGCGACCTGCAAAACCGTCTGAAAAAGTTTGTCGAAAGCGGCCAGCTCGGCCCGTTCACCAACGGTTACTGGGGCTCCAAAGCCTATGTGTTGCCGCCCGAGGCCAACCTGATGGCGGTGGCGCATTACCTGGAAGCGCTGGACCTGCAAAAAGACTGGGTCAAGATCCACACCATCATTGGCGGCAAAAACCCACATCCGAACTTCCTGGTCGGCGGCATGCCCTGCGCCATCAACCTTGACGGCAACGGCGCGTCCGGTGCGCCGATCAACATGGAGCGCCTCAACTTCATCAAGGCGCGCATCGACGAGATGAACGAGTTTGTGAAAAACGTTTACCTGCCCGATGTGCTGGCCATTGGCACGCTCTACAAACACGCCGGTTGGTTGCACGGCGGCGGCCTCTCGGCCACCAATGTGATGGACTACGGCGAATACGCCAAGGTCAACTACGACAAGCGCACCGACCAGTTGCCCGGCGGTGCCATCCTGAATGGCAAGTGGGACGAAATCCACCCGGTGGACCCGCGTGACCCCGAGCAGATTCAGGAATTTGTGACCCACAGCTGGTACAAATACGCCGACGACACCAAGGGCCTGCACCCCTGGGACGGTGTCACCGAGCCCAACTTTGCACTGGGCAAAGCCACCAAGGGCAGCAAAACCAACATCGAGCAGATTGACGAGAGCGCCAAATACTCCTGGATCAAGGCCCCGCGCTGGCGCGGCCACGCGGTGGAGGTCGGCCCGCTGTCGCGCTACATCCTGGCCTATGCGCATGCGCTCAAAGGCAACAAATACGCGCAGCGCCCCAAGGAACAGCTGGAGTTCTCGGCCATGATGGTCAACAGCGGTGTGCCCAAGGCTCTGGGCCTGCCAGAAACCCAATATACCCTGAAGCAACTGCTGCCCAGCACCATTGGCCGCACCCTGGCGCGCTGCCTGGAGGGCCAGTACTGCGCCGAGATGATGCTGGACGACTACGCCGAGCTGATCGCCAACATCAAGGCCGGTGACACCGCCACCGCCAATGTGGAGAAATGGGACCCAGCCTCCTGGCCCAAGGAAGCCAAGGGCGTGGGCACGTCAGCCGCACCGCGTGGCGCCCTGGCGCACTGGATCAAGATCAAGGACGGCAAGATCGACAACTACCAATGTGTCGTGCCCACCACCTGGAACGGCAGCCCGCGGGACGCCAAGGGCCAGATTGGCGCTTTTGAAGCGTCGTTGATGGGCACACCGATGGTCAATCCCGAGCAGCCGCTCGAAATTTTGCGCACACTCCATTCGTTTGACCCTTGCCTGGCCTGCTCCACCCATGTGATGAGCCCCGATGGCCAGGAAATGGCCAACGTCAAAATCCGCTGAGCCGCCCATTGTTAATTCGAGATTGGAGAACTTCATGAAACTGTTGACGCAAAACACCGTACGTGGCCTGAGTTTGGCCGCCCTGGGTATGGTTGCTGGGCTTGCCCAGGCTCACACCGGGCACGGCACCTCGGGCGTGGCCGAGGGTCTGGCGCACCCCCTGGGGGCCGACCACCTGCTGGCCATGGTGGCCGTGGGCATCTGGTCCGTGTCGGCCTTGCCGGAGCGCAAAGCCTGGTGGGGCCCGGCCACTTTCATGCTGACGCTGGTGCTCAGCGCTGCATTGGGCGCTGCGGGTGTGAGCGTGCCGTTTCTGGAGCCACTGATTGCCCTGAGTGTGGTGCTGTTTGGGGTCATGCTGGTGCTGAGCCGCCAGAAGATGCCGGTGGCTCTGGGGCTTGGCTTGGTGGCCCTGGCCGCCTCGCTGCATGGTTTGGCCCATGGGGCAGAAACCCCGGCGACCGGGTTTGCCGCTTATGCCGTGGGTTTTCTGGCCTGCACCGCTAGCCTGCATTTCGGCGGTGTGGCTGTGGGCTTGGGTGTGCGCAAGGCCTTGGCGGAAAAAGCCACCTGGGTGATGGCCGGTCTGGGCACGCTATGCAGTGGCGCCGGCCTGGTCCTGTTGGGTCAACTCTGAATCCGGTTGCACACCAGCAGTCACAAGGAGACCCCCATGAACACGCGTAGCGCGTCACCCATCCCGGCCGAACTTCACGCCGCCCTGCCCACGGAAGTGGAGGAGTTGTCCCACACCAAGTCGATCCGATCCACCTACGTGTACGAAGCCCCGGTGCGGCTGTGGCATTGGGTCAATGCCCTGGCCATCACCGTGCTGTGTATCACCGGCTATTTCATTGGCTCGCCCCTGCCCACCATGCCGGGGGAGGCCAGTGACCACTTCCTGATGGGCTACATCCGCTTTGCCCATTTTTCTGCCGGCTATGTGTTGACCATTGGGCTGCTGGGCCGCAGCTACTGGGCGCTGGTGGGCAACCACCATGCCCGCGAGCTGTATTCCGTGCCGATTTTTCAGCGCGCCTACTGGCATGAAATTGTGGCCATGCTCAAGTGGTATGCCTTCATGGGGCCCAGCCCCGGCCCTTACGTGGGGCACAACCCGCTGGCCCGTTTTGCGATGTTTTTTGTGTTCCTGTTCACCGCCTTGTTCATGATCTTCACCGGCTTTGCCCTGTATGGCGAAGGCACGCAGGCCGGTTCCTGGGCCAACACCTTGTTTGGCTGGGTGATTCCACTGATGGGCCAGTCGCAAGACGTGCACACCTGGCATCACTTGGGCATGTGGGTGATTGTGGTTTTTGCCATTGCCCACATCTACGCTGCCATCCGCGAAGACATCATGGGCCGCCAAAGTGTGGTCAGCACCATGATCTCTGGCTACCGCACCTTCAAGGACTGACACCGTGCAGACCAACGAGCATATTGTGGTGCTGGGTATTGGCAACGTGTTGTGGGCCGACGAAGGTTTTGGCGTGCGCTGCGTCGAGACCTTGCAGCGTGAGTGGACCTTTGCGCCGCACGTGGATCTGGTCGATGGCGGCACCCAGGGCCTGTACCTGATCGACCAGGTGCAGTCCGCCACCAAGCTGCTGATTTTTGATGCCATCGACTACGGCCTGGCCCCCGGCACACTCAAGCTGATTGAGAACGACGAGGTGCCGCGCTTCATGGGGGCCAAGAAAATGAGCCTGCACCAGACCGGTTTTCAAGAGGTGCTGTGCCTGGCCCAGTTCACCGGCCATTACCCCGATCAGGTGCTGCTGATTGGCTGCCAGCCCGAAGAGCTGGAAGACTTTGGCGGCAGCCTGCGCGAGACCGTGAAACAGCAACTGCCCGAGGCTATCGCTTTGGGGCTGGCGCGCCTGCGCGAGTGGGGTGCACAACCCCAGCCGCGCCCCACGCCCTTGGCTGAAGATGCCACGCTCACCGGAGCCATGCTGACCCTGGCGCGCTATGAGGGTGAACGCCCCAGTGTGGAACAAGCTTGCCGCATTGGCGACGAGCG